>JALVEF010000343.1 GCA_027031185.1 Saprospiraceae bacterium | reverse complement strand
GTTATTGTGTAAAACCTCCTCGGTTTGCCAAACCACCATCCAAAGACGGTCCACGGTCCAAGGTCAAAGGTAAAAGGTAAAGTGAGCGTGAACCGGACCGCGCCTGCACGACGTCCCCCACTCGCATGCTTCTGCTGCCGAAGCCACTCGAAACCGCCAAGGCTCCGCTGCCCATCCAGCATGCCACGCCACCAACCATCGGCCCTTGCCTGCCCACCCAGCGTGTCACGTCACCAACCATCAGCCCTTGCTGGCCTGTCCATCCAGCGGGCCACGCATTTACCATCGGCTCCTGCCGGCTTGCCCACCCACCGTCGAGTTGCGAGCAGAGGGCCCGGCCAGCAGGCTTGGCCTACCAACCTGTTCCAAAGCCCAAAGTTACAAAAACACTACAAAAGTGCAATCTTACTGCACTCTCGCCCCTAATATCGCGTGAGGGGTGGGAGGGACGCCCGAAGGGCGGTCCCGCACTTACTTGCCCATTAAACGTGGCAAGATGCCCCAATTGAACAAAAACCAATAATGCGAAAGGCCCGGGCACTCATCCGGCAAAGCAAGTAAGTGCGGGACGGAACTCCCGGACGGCCCGACCCCGCACTTACTTGCCCATTAGACGTGGCAAGATGCCCCAATTGAATAACAACCAATAATGCGAAAGGCCCGGGCACTCATCCGGCACTGCAAGTAAGTGCGGGGACACGCCCAAAAAAAAAAAAAAATTATACACATGCAAGTATTCATCAACACCTTCGGCACATCGCTCCGCGTCAAGAACGGGGTCTTGTCCATCAAAAAAGACGACGATATCAAGCGCGTGCCTATCGGCAAAGTCGAAAAACTCTTCATCACGCGCAGCATCTTTCTCAGCACGGACGTCCTGTACGAATGCCTCGAACAAGGCATTGACGTCATCATCACCGAGCGCGACGGATCCCCCGTCGGACGTATGTGGAACAACCGCTTCGGCTCCATTTCCACCGTGCGGCGCAAACAACTCCAGTTCAGCCGCTCGCCACACGTCGCCGCCTGGGTCAGGCAACAAATCGCCCGCAAGTCCGAACTACAGGAAGAACTCCTCTACTGCCTCCTCAGCCTCCGCAAAAGCATCCCCGCCGAAATCCATGCCACCGTCGAACAAATCGCACGCATCCGCCAAAAGCTCCTCGCACTCCATGAACAAGACATGCAATCACTCGGGCCCAAAATCCGCACCCTCGAAGCCCAAATGGCCAAACGCTACTTCCGCTGTATCAATCTTCACCTCCCCGAACCCTACCGATTCGACAAACGCTCCAAGCATCCGGCCCGCGACATGACCAATGCCATGCTCAACTACTGCTACGGCATCTTGTACAGCCATACCGAATCCGCCCTCATCAAGGCCGGACTCGATCCCTTCATCGGTTTCTTTCACCGCGACGAATACAACCGGCCCGTCTTGACCTACGACGTCGTCGAAGTATTTCGCCCTTGGGCCGACTGGGTCGTCGTCCACCTGTGCCTCAACGAAGTCATTGACGAAAACATGTTCCTGGTAGAAGATGGCGCCTGGTGGCTGCACGGAGAGTCCAAACGCATTTTGATCCGCCACTTCACCGACTTCTTCGACGAGGTTATCGAATACGACGGCGGGCGATTCAGCCGCTATCACCATATCCAGCTGGCGGCCAATGCACTCGCGACTACCATCTCCGGGACCATGCAAGACCCATCCGAAAACGAAAATCAATCCCAGCCATGAAGTGGAGTTTCGGCACCAACTGCAAGGACAGAAATCACAAACTCATTAGCGTCAGCCCGGAACAAATCGTCGAGTACATCGCCTCCGGCGACAAGGGCCTGGCCGAACACACCAAAATCCTGCGAAGGGTCAAGCGGATGAGCACCGACCGCTACAAAGACATGAAAACCGCACTCCCTTTCTTTACCTGCTCGACCTTCGACCCGCCGCAGCGACGCCGCGAGCACTTTCTCAAGGCCACCGGCCTCATCGTGGACATTGACTTCAAAGCCGGCTTTGACGCCCGCGTCTATGAGCGCCTAAAGGCCGACCTGCGCGTCTATCTCGCCTACATCTCCCCCGGCGGCGAAGGCATCAAGCTCGTCTTTGTCTTTGACGAACCGGTCAGCGATGCCCATCGCTACCAAGCCTATTACAAAGACTTTGTCAAGCGCTTTGCCACCGAATACGGCATTGTGGACGTCGTGGATACCGTCAACAGCGACGTCAGCCGCATCTCCTTCCTCTGCCACGACGAAAACGTCTTCTACAATTCCGATGCCGTCCCCCTGCCGGTCTCCGATTTCGAAGCCCCACCACCGGACGAGTCACTCGACGACAAGGACATCCCTCCCGACGTGTACCGGCAAATCCTCGAGCGTTTGGGCACGCGCCCGCGGCCCAAAACGCGCCAATACCCCATTGACGAAGCCATCAAACTCGTCATCCCCGTCATCCGCGAAGCACT
>JALVEF010000342.1 GCA_027031185.1 Saprospiraceae bacterium | reverse complement strand
ATCTCCCCCTTTCTGCGCACAAGCGGCATAGAGACGCAGCAAGTCATCCGGATTATGGGAAAAATCGGCGTCCATCTCAAAGATATAGCCGTAGTGTCGCGCCAGCGCCCACTTGAAGCCGTGAATGTAAGCCGTGCCCAGGCCCAACTTGCCACGGCGCTCTTCAATAAACAAGCGACCGGAAAATTCGGCTTGCAAAGACTTGACGATATCCGCGGTACCGTCCGGCGAGCCGTCATCAACAATCAGGATATCAAACGGATGCGACAGGGAAAACACCTTGCGAATGATGCGCTCGATATTCTCTTTTTCGTTGTAGGTCGGTATAATGACTATACTGTCGGCCAATGGACACAATTTTGGTGCAATACTACAACGAAAATTTGGTTTGCTAATATGCCTCCGGCCCAATAAATAAGCATCAGCCACAAAAAGTCCCGGTCAAGCGAACGACGCTACATACCGGGCCAACCCATCAAACAACTCCTTGCGCCGGGATTCGGAAACAAAAGAAGCGGCAAATGCATTCCCGGCCAAGGTCAACACCTCACCCCGTGTCAGTTCCAATGCGCGCGCGATCGCCAGGTAGTTTTCGTTCATATAACCGCCGAAATAGGCCGGGTCATCGGAATTGACGGTCACACGCACGCCCTTTTGCATTAAGCGGCGCAAGGGATGATCTTTTAGGTCTTTGACGACGCACAGTTTCAGGTTGGAAAGCGGGCACATCGTCAACGCGATTTGGTCTTGGGCCAACCGCTCCACCAGGGCGGGATCATCCACGGCCCGATTGCCGTGGTCAAGCCGGGCGACATGGAGGCGATCCAATGCTTCCCAAATATATTCGGCCGGGCCTTCCTCACCGGCGTGTGCCACCGGGACAAACCCGGCTTCGCGCGCCTTGGCAAACACCCGTTCAAATTTGGAAGGCGGGTGGCCCACTTCCGAAGAATCCAGGCCCACTCCATAAATCTTGTCGCGATGGGGCATAGCCTGTGCTAATGTGTCAAAGGCAGCTTGCTCATCCAGGTGCCGCAAAAAACACATGATGAGCCGGCTGGTGATCCCCCAATCCTCATCCGCTTGCTTTAGGGCGGCCGTGATGCCGTTCAAGACCGTCTCAAAAGCCACGCCCCGCTCCGTATGAGTCTGCGGGTCAAAAAAGATCTCCGTATGCCAGACGTTTTGTTCATACGCGCGCTGGAGATATTCCAACGTCAGATCGTAAAAGTCATCCTCCGTCAACAGCACCCGGGCTCCTTGATAGTAAATATCCAGGAAGTCCTGCAAATTAGAGAAGTGGTAGGCCTTGCGCACATCCTCCACCGTCTCAAAGGGAAGCGAGACACCATTGCGCTCGGCAAGGTAAAACATCAGATCCGGTTCAAGTGTGCCTTCAATATGGAGATGAAGCTCGGCTTTGGGCATGCCGGCAATAAATTCGGGTGTGACAGTTTGCATCGCGTATGTTTTGGACAAAGGTAGTTTTATCGTGACAAATGGGCCAAGGGGAAAGTGGGCAACGACATATTAGCGCGTGAAGAACCAAAAAAGCGTATATTTGTTGGTTTCAAAAAGTGCAGCTATGTCAAGGACAAAAGAGAAGCGAATAGGGGTCATTTTATTGATGATTGCGGTGGCTGCCGCCACGCGCCTGGTTCCACATCCTGCCAATTTTACACCTATCGGCGGAATGGCCTTGTTCGGTGCAGCATATTTACACCGGCGTTTTTTGGCGTATTTGGTACCGTTGGCGGCGCTATATCTGAGCAATCTGGCCCTGGACAATATTGTCTATCGCCAATATTATGACGGTTTTGTATGGTGGAGCGGCACGGCCGTCTGGGTGCTGGGGGCTACGGCCCTGATCGTCCTGTTCGGATCGGTATGGCTCAAGCGCGTCACCGCGGGCCGGGTACTCGGCGGAGCTGTGATAGCCGCATTGATTTTTTACTTGGTAACTAACTTTGGTGCCTGGTGGCATAATCCGGCATACAGCCAGGACGGCAGCGGTCTGATAGCCTCTTACATCGCAGGCCTGCCCTTTCTGCGCAATACCATCTTAGGCAATGTCTTTTGGTCTGCCGTCCTCTTCGGCATAGTCAATTTTGACGCAGTCAAAAAGGTTAAAGGTCAAAGGTTAAAGGTTAAAGGTTGAAAATGCCTGAATGGTGTTGACAAGACCCGTTGAGCCGGCGGGCGCGGGCTAAACAGCATTTTGCCTTGCTTTGCATTACTTTACTTTGCATTACATTGCTTTGCTTTGCTTTGCTTTGCCGTCAGCTTTAGCTGACGGGACAAAAGCATCAAAACCCAAAGGGGCTTCAGCCCCGAAATTGGGCCGGGAAGATGGGGCTAAAGCCCCAAATTTTTTTTATGCTCTCTCTCCGTCGGCTGAAGCCGACGGCAAAATAGGTCTTGCCTTGCTTTGCTTGCCGTCAGCTTTAGCTGACGGGACAAAAGCATCAAAACA
>JALVEF010000341.1 GCA_027031185.1 Saprospiraceae bacterium | reverse complement strand
CAATAGCAGATACCTGAATTGCGGGTCCCTGTCATAGACCATTTTGACAAAATCGCGAATGGCCGTCGGGTCCAGGGCGCCCGATGAAAATTCGTTGTATATGTCCTCCACATCCACCGGTACCACAACGAGTCCGTCCTTTTGGGCGCGGTGTGCCGCCAGGCGCTCGGCCTCTTTCTTCAATGCGTGGGGGTAAATAATGATAAGATCGGCACGTTCCGTGCCATGGATGTTTTGGTTCGCTATCTTGCCAACGGCTTCCGGGGTAAGAAATGCATCCGTCTCACTAAACAACACAAAGCGGCGGTGCCGGTCCGTAGCGACGGTAAAGAAAACCTGCTGACCATCGCTGGCAAACTCCTGCTGTTTGGCCTGCGTCGGTTCGGTAATGTCCCACAGCATCAGATCGCCGGCGGCCTGGACTTGCAGGCGGGTCTGGGGATGAGCCGGATCCGGCAACAGGTTGAACAAGAGCGGCGTACCCGGCTCATATTTTAGTTGTCTGTCGGCACGTACTTCAATATAGTCCAGCCATCCCTTGGTCTCAAAGGCGGTCGCATCATAGGATATGGAAATATCCGGCGAAGGACCCTGGGGCGTAAAGTCCAGGGTAAACAGCTCAACACGTGCGACATCATCCCAGGTTCCCGTCCCCGGACTTTGGATTTGGGTCTGCATTTGCTGACCTTCTACCTGTATCGAAAAAGCCACGGGCTGCGAGGAGTACGAAGCAAACCGGACACGAAGCTGTGCCGGCCGGCCCGGATCTATATTCCTGAAATAAAACTTGTCTCCAAAACTCTGCGTCTTCTCGGCTTTGAATACATCACCAAACCACTCTCTGCCACCACCTTCCGTGTTGAAATTCAAATCCAACAAGTTGTATTTGTCCAGCTCATAGCGCTGACACTCAGAAAACGTGGTCCGGGTAAAGGGGACCGGCGGCAGCGACGGCTGAGAAGGCAAGCGTATCCCCGGCTGCGCATCTATTTTCAAAAAATAGTAGGCCTCGTTAGAGTAAGGATTGGTCGCTATGCGCAGGTCCGTACTGTCTGCATTGGGAAGCAAGGCACGCGTACCGGTAGCATAGAAAAGTATGTAATCGGTCTTGTCGAATTGGCCATCGTCTTCGCCTTTCACGTAAATGGCATTTTCGGCCAAATCATCTATGCGCGGCGCGGCGATCAGTTCCGGCAACGGTTGGCCGCCATTGCCCAGGATGTGAATATACTTCGGATTGATGGCAGCCGGGTCCAGACCGATAGACTGCAAGAAGTCATAATCCAGTTTATAGATTCCGTCCTCTACAATGGCCAATTTGTAAATCTCGCCACCGGCCAACTTTGACGTATGCGTGGGTTCATCACGTACAATGGTCTTTGCCGGCCCCGGCACCTCGCGATAGCGCAAAGTAAAGGCTGTCAACCGCTGCCAGGTAGCTCCTTCCCGAAAGACAGGTTGCACGCGGATGCGTGCAAACCGGCGGTGCCGCTCTGTCTCATAAATCACTTCCACAGCCGGGTGGTCTGCTATGGAAACCGCCGGCACGTTTTCAGGCGAAAAAGTCTCTGCTTCCCGATGTACCAGGCTCACTTGCAACCGGTGTTGGGGCGGGATCGGCAACCGGGTCTCATAGACCGGCCAAGGCCGGCCGTCAGCCGGGTATCTTGCCCCTTCAAAATGCCAATAGGGGCCAAAGGCAGATGACCGGGGATGAGGATCCCACTGCAGGCGGACCCGCCGTTCTTGCCCGGTGGCCACATGCAGACACCATCCATAAAGGACAAAGAGTAATAATATGCGCTTGACCATAGAATTTCATTTTGGTCCTCGTTTGACAGACCGAACGACATCGCTCGTCAATAATTGCAAGTTAAGACTTCCCGGTCTATCCGGTAAAGCTTTGATCCGAAAAATTGAGACAGGACGCTTAACTTCTGTCAGGCAAAGGACAGTTCTTACGGGAAGGAACGCATCAAAACCGCAAAGCCGTCCCCTGCTGCCTTGCCCAAGGCAGCAGGGGACGACTTTGATGATGCATACGTTTTGATATAAGGAAAATTTCACGTATATTTATTGCTGCAACAGTAATCAAGACGTAACTGTTTAGGTGCAAAAAGGGCATTTTAGCACAATAACAGCGGGTACCTAAACAGTTACATCAAGACAAATTGAAACATATATGTGCATTCACAAAAAGCTAAGCTATGATACGCAAAGGTCTTTGTTCTATTATGGTGTTTTTTATGCTATTTGGCGGCAGGCTCCAATCACAAACTTCCGGACGAGTGGGCTTCACGGCCAACCGGGGCCAATGGGACGCGCGCATCCTGTACCGTGCGGAGTTGGGAGCAGGTGGGCTATTTGTAGAAAGTGACCGACTCACCATTGCCCTACGCGATCCGGCCACGGTGCATCTGCATCCGGGCCACCGGCCGCTGCCTGATTCGATCCGCTGCCACGCGTACCAGGTACGATTTGCCGG
>JALVEF010000340.1 GCA_027031185.1 Saprospiraceae bacterium | reverse complement strand
AGGGGATAAACCAAATGGTCGCCGCCCTGACCAATGCCTTGTTGAATGTAGGTAAAGACAGGGTAAGGAGACGCAGCAAACGGTAGCGCCCGTCTGCTGCGGCAGATGCGTCACGCCGGAAAATTCACAAGTGATTGATTTTCAGATGCAAGTTGTCAAGTATTTTGAGCAAAATACTTGACAGATGGGGGCATTGTCCTATAAACACTACCCGGATCAATCCGTCCCATATCACACAAGTATTATTCCTCCCTGCTTTGAGCCTACTCCAAGCCTGCAAGCGAGAATGTACGGTGTCAAAAAAATGAGTAGCCCGGTACAATACATCCCACAAATAAAGCCACACGTGCCCCGGTTCGACTGGCTCATTGACCGGGGGCGCGCATCCAATTCGTAATTGAATAAGGTGTAACTTGCGCCCATGAATCGAAAATCCAACAGTCTCTGGCCGGCCTTTCTGACTGTCTTTATTGATATGCTAGGCGTCGGGATCATCATCCCTATCGTCCCGGCCCTGTTCTTTGATCCCCGGACCAATATCTTGCCGGACTATATATCCTACGCACAGCGCTATATCTTGTACGGCTTTCTCATCGCATCCTATCCACTGATGCAGTTTTTCGGCGCCCCCGTCCTGGGCGCCCTCTCCGACAAGCACGGCCGCAAGCCCTTGCTCCTTTTGTCCCTTACCGGGACACTCATCGGGTATTTGATATTTGCCTTTGCCATCACCACACACAATCTGGTACTGATCTTCCTGGCGCGGATGCTACCCGGATTCACCGGAGGCAATATATCCATCATCAATTCATCGCTCTCGGATGTGAGCGATGAACGGACACGGGTACGCAATTTCGGGCTGGTCGGCATGGCCTTTGGTATCGGCTTTGTCATTGGGCCCGCCTTGGGCGGCATCCTGGCAGACAGCAGCCGCATCAGTTGGTTTTCTATGTCCACACCGTTTTTATTTACTGCTATGCTGACGGCCTTTAATATCGCGATGCTGTGGTGGCGCTTCCCGGAGACGCTGCCCGAACCCCGTCAGACACAGGTGAGCTTTCTCACCGGCTTCCGCAATATTGGCAAAAGTTTCCGGCGGCCCGAACTACGCTCCATATTCACCAGTGTGCTCCTGTATTCCATGGGATTTGCCTTTTACACCCAGTTCTTCTCCGTCTATCTGATACAACAATTCAAGTACACCACCGGCCAAATCGGAATGCTGTATGGTTGGATCGGCCTGTGGCTGGTTTTTACCCAAGGCGTCATCGTGCGCCGGATGTCCGGTCGCATCGCACCTCGCAAAGTCGTTCCCATAACCATGATTTTGGTGGCCGTTTGCCTGGCTATGCTACTGGTTCCCCAAAAAGCCTCCTACTTCTACTATCTCAATCCCCTCATTGCCATCTTCCACGGCGTGACCTCCCCCAATATGACGAGCATTGTCTCCACCCAGGCCGGCAAGACCTTCCAGGGTGAGATCTTGGGCATCAACCAGTCCATGCTCTCATTGGGCAATTTCTTCCCGCCTATTATTGGAGGCTTCATCAGTGCGCACCACGGTGACAGTCGCTATCCGCTCCTGGCCTCCGCCCTGTTCGTCGGGGTGGCCTGGCTCCTGTTTGTCTTGGTGTTTTCAAAAAAAGGGTAGTAATGCACGGCAGATGGGTGGTGATTATCAAGCCGCCCTTAAAAAGTCCTTTTCCCCTTAAATCATTGAAAATCAGTTGATTTTGTCGCCCATTTCTGGTTGGAATCCAATAATATACTCGTTGCGAACAGGTTTGGGACTTGTCTTGGGAATGTCGAACATTTATGGTGTGGTTCGACTGTGCTGGGCCGGTGAGCCACGTCGAACCGCACCAGCCAGGCTTGTCGAACTACCGATTACTTGTGCTGCACTTCGATAGGCTCCACAGTTCGGTTGGCATTCCGCCCAGATAAAAGAAAAGATCGGCGACAATCTGCGATGCGCAGCATCCGCGGCATCCGCGTCCACAAAGACGCTGAGCAGCCGACTTCGACAAGCTCACTGTACGAGCGTATTCGAACCGCAGTGACCACAACGACCACACTGCCTGGCAAGCTTAACGAACCGGCTCCGTCAAACCGGGTTCGGTGAGCATCCTCGAACCGTGGTCATTGCGGGGCACTCAATTGTAGCAAATCCCGCAAAATCGCCGAAAAACCCAAAAAACATGGGGAAAAACTTGCATGTTTCTTACTTACTTACTTACTTACTTAATTAATTTGTGGCAGTGGATGAAAATGCCCGCTATCCGGGCATTTTTCAGCCGTCAGGGAATATTCCCCGCCCTGCCTCAGCAGGGCCATCTAACTTACAAAATAACGTAACTGTTTGAGTGCTCCTGTTTTTAGGGATAAAATAGGCATTTTCGTGGATGTCGAAGGTAAAATTTTCGATGTGTAGCACCGCTACATGAGAAAATTTTACCAAAGACAGGCGCGAAAAGGCCATTTTAGCGCAAA
>JALVEF010000339.1 GCA_027031185.1 Saprospiraceae bacterium | reverse complement strand
ATTTTCGATGTGTAGCAGCGCTACATGAGAAAATTTTGGCAAAGGTAGGTGCAAAAAGGGCATTTTAGCGCAAAAACAGCGGGTACCTAAACAGTTACGAGTGCATACGGAGTTTGTCGCCAATAGGTCTGTGAGCGGTCATCATTTGCGAGGCAAAGATAGGCATTGTCTCAATAAGCCCGCAGTAGGATAAGCAGCGCCCTATCCCGAGCTCCTTGAGCCCATATTACAATTTTTTGGCCCTGCCGGCCGTTTTGGCACGACTCTTGCCAACACTGTTGTAACAATGCCGAAATCACATCCGGCAGCTTTTCCCTTCCAAGTTTTCCCCTTCCCTTTGCATGTAGAATGACCGCCCATCCCGGCGATATTGCCACAGGATTATTATTGCGAATGTCATGAGAAAGTTGAAACAAGCATTGGCCGCAGTAGCCTTGGTAGTGTTGGTAATGACAACAGCGCAAGCAGCTCACGGTAAGGACGGTTTAATGCCCATTACCGGGCACGTGGGAGATCTCGGCAATCAAATCTCGTGGCACCCCGCTTCTCTGGACAATGTCGCCTTTTTCATCGTCCAACGCTCCGATGATGGTGAAAACTACCGTCCTGTCGGTATGGTCCGCGTAAAGAAAGATCTGGACTACTACTCTTTCACCGATGAGAAAGCCGGCACCGATGATTGGTTCTACCGAGTGGTCATCGTAAATACCGATGGAGTAGGCACTTATTCGGGTGCTGTATATCTCGAATACGAAGCGCCTACACTGGCCGGGAGCACCAAAGACAGCAAGCCCCCCACCAACATCGTGTTAAACGACAACATTGCCAATCAACTCAACAAATGGCTCATCCAACTGGAGAATCCTACCATCTCCAAACTGGGTACCGTAGCACACATTGACATTGTACTGCCTTGCAAGAAATAAATTCGATTTTGCATTTTACTGCCAATAAAGAAACGGCTTCGTCGGAAGTCGTTTCTTTTTGGCATAGTAATTGCCCGTTTCCGGCGACCCCATAACAATCTCCTCCCCTTCTCTTCCTGACTTCCCCATAAAAAGATCCCCTCAAAGATTTGTAAAACTGCAAAATTTTTGAGGATCAAAAACACGTACTAATGAAGTCTTTATCCAACTCAACTCACATCTTGAAAACCATGGTACTGGGCGGGGTCACCCATTTGCTCAGCATCGTGGGATTGCACGCCGACAACGGCCATCATAAAGACGATGAAATCAAACCAAAAACCGAGCAAATCACTCCGGTCATGCCCATGGCAGTCACCAAAACCGAAGCCGGGGTCATGGTCGAGTGGTCAGCCATTGCAAACGAAAACCTCGAAATGTACGTCGTCCAGCGCTCCAGAGACGGTATCAATTTCAAGCCCGTCGGTATGGTCATGGCCAAAGACGACCCGAACAGCTATCAATTCACCGATAAGCATGCCAAGGACGGCGCCTGGTTTTATCGCATCGTCAGCGTCGATCATGAAGGCAACGGCCACTTCGGTAAGATCATTTGTGTACACTAATACCCATGTTCATATCATAAAAAAGCTGCTCCGTCTGGAGCAGTTTTTTTTTGTTCCGACAAATGAGAATTCTTTAGCCTATCCGTGCCAACTCAAATATCCTGCGCAGGGCATGGACAGGTGCAATGTGGCACCGTGAAGTACGCGACTCAATAAAATAAGTTTGCGGCGTGGCCGCCGCGAGGTAAATGGCTGGATAGCTGCCCCGCACTAATAGTTTGATGGTCCAAGGTCAACGGTCCAAGGTACATGGTAGCGTCAGGGTACGTGCGGGACGTTGAAATGCTTGCGCGTTGAATACGCCCCTGTCGGGGCGCGTTGAATACGCCCCTGTCGGGGCGTGTTGAATTTCCTCCTCGCTTACTGTTAGATGGGCCAGGGTCCAAGGTCAAAGGTAAACGGACTCAACGCTTGATTCGACAAGCGCTTGCACTGAGCGATTCCCTGCGGTCACTGTGGTCACTGAGCTCGTCGAAGTGAGCGCCGCACTGAGCTTGTCGAAGCGCCTGCCGAAGTGAGCCTGTCAAACCACTTGTCGAACCGCGACATTCCCAAGTCCCAAACCGGTTCGTACGAGTATAAAACCGCGCCCATCCGTAGGATGGCAAACTTTTCCTTCTTTTCACGTCCATGTGGGGAAAACCTAAAAATTCCACGTAACGCCCCCTCGGAATGAAAACGGATGTTCGATGGTATTTTGCGGTGTCTTAAAATTGTACAATAGCAACAACTCATATCCGCCCTGGTTATATCCCAGGCCGGCGTATATATTATTGCGCCGGATGCGCTCGGTCAGCACCTCACCGTCCGGCCCGATCACCAGACGCCCAAACTGGTCTGCAAAGGCCTGCCGGCGCCATTCCATCTCGTCTTCCAGATGCAAAAACAATATGCGCAGGAATTTCACACGTCCAAAAACAGCCGCCGTCGAAGAGGACAAATTGGCGTGATGGATGCGAT
>JALVEF010000338.1 GCA_027031185.1 Saprospiraceae bacterium | reverse complement strand
CCAAAACACGTATGGCAAAATCCAACCTCCGTCTAGTCGTCTCCATCGCCAAGCGTTATACCAACCGCGGCTTACCTTTCCTTGATCTTATCCAAGAGGGCAATATCGGACTGATGAAAGCGGTTGATAAGTTCGAATATGAAAAAGGGTACAAATTTTCTACCTACGCAACATGGTGGATCCGTCAGGCCATTAGTCGTGCAATTGCCGACCAAGCAAGGACGATCCGTATCCCGATCCATATGATCGAAACTATAAACCGTATCAATAAAATCATCCGAAAACATTTGCAGGAGACCGGAAAAGAGCCCGATCTTGAGACTATCGCTAAAGAGGTCGGGCTCTCTGTCGACAAAGTCAAAAACGTTATCAAAATCACCAAAGAGCCGGTTTCACTTGAAACTCCCGTAGGAGATGAGGATGATGGAAGATTTGGTGACTTCATTGAGGACAAAACCACACCGAGCCCAACAGATGTCGTGCTCAAAGATGATCTGAACAATCAGATTGATGAGGTATTGGATCAGCTCAACGAAAGAGAAAAAGCGGTTATTCGTATGCGTTTTGGCCTACTTGATGATGAGAGTGATCGTACCCTGGAAGAGATCGGAAAAGAGCTTAATGTTACGCGCGAACGTGTCCGGCAAATAGAGAGCAGTGCGATCAAAAAGCTAAAACACCCGAAGGTAGGGCGAAAATTGAAAAACTATATTGAAGAGTAGAGATTATATCTTAAAAGGCATGGCACAAACGTGCCATACTACTTATTATAGGCTAAAACGATAAAGCATCCCTGCAGTACCGATATTCAAGTCGGTATTGTAGGAGCCTTCGTCGTTAAGCAGGTGCTGGATATCGATCCAAAAACCGATATCATTTTGCAACGAAACCTCTACACCGGCACCATATGCAAATCCGCTTTTACTCAATGTAGATCCGTTTTTGGTTACCGTATAGTCTATACTTGTCTTGCCATACCCCAACAACGCATAGAGTGTTGTCTCGGGTGTCATGGTATATTGTGGCTTGAGGTATAGCCCTACATGCTCCATATCCGAAAAGTCTTTTTCCAAAAATGTCTTCAGGTAGCGAAGCTCTAGACCCACATACTCTGTGATATCCGCACCGGCTTTTAGAGCCACTCCGTATGTCATATCTTTGATTCTCTCATTTTTGTTGCACGGACAGTCTCTGCTAAGCCCGGAGACCACCACACCGCCTCCCACATAATAGACTGTACTCAGCGGTGTTGCAACCGGCTTGGGCTCTGTCACAACAGGCTCATATACCGGCTCTATATCTCCGCCTGCATATAGAGTGCTTCCTGCAGCAAGCAGTGCTGCTGCGAGTATTGCGATTTTTTTCATCTTATCTCTCCTTTGTATATCTCTTTGCGTACTCTTCTTCTTTGCGAACAAAGAAGAGACCTCCACCTAACATCGCCAAAAGCATCAAGAAGATACTTGCCTTACCAAAGGCATCGGCACTATCTCCTGAGATGTTGTCACACTCACACGCCTCTTGGGCAGTGTTGGCCGGTACCGGAGCTACCACAGGTGTAGGTGTAGCCGTAGGCGCAGGGGTTGGTGTAGCCGTAGGCGCAGGGGTTGGTGTCGGTGTCGGTGTTGGTGTTGGTGTTGCACTGCTACATGTAACAGTCACTGTTCCTCTATTTGACTCATTTCCTGCCATATCTTTGACAGTATAGTCTACCGATACACTGCCACCCTTGCTGCAAGCTGCTGCCGATTCGGGTGTGAATGTCACCTTGCCGGTTGCATTATCGAGCATCCATGTTCCTTTGCCCGGTACCACCACTTTGTCGATGTCGCCATCGCCGTCCGTATCGGTACCTGTTGCACCGCTAGGTGTCACCAATGAGATGGTTTTTGCATCGATTCTATTGTCACCCTCTTTATCGTTTTTGAGAAGATCGATTGTCACCGCTTCACCCGGCTTGGCAGCAGTTGCGCTGTCATCGTTGGCTACCGGTGCATTTTTGGCGCCTGACGCCGTAACTGTGACCGTAACCGTTGCAGTATCTTCGCCACCCTTGCCGTCACTGACCGTATAACTGAAGGCATCGGTTCCTACAAAGCCTGCACTCGGTGTATAGAGTATCTCTCCGCTTGGTGAGATCGATGCCGTACCGCTGCTAGGTGTAGCGACAGCCGTAACTGTTAGCGTATCACCGTCATCATCACTGTCGTTGGCAAGTACATTGATAGTGACTGCCGCATCTTGTGTTGTAACGGCAGAGTCATCCTCTGCAGTCGGTGCATTGTTTCCGGCAGATGGCGGTGCAACATTGACTGAGACCGTTGCGGTATCTTCGCCACCCTTGCCGTCACTGACCGTATAGGTGAAGGTATCCGTACCTGAGAAGCCCGCATTGGGTGTATAGACCACTTGACCACCCGAGATAGTGACACTACCGTTGCCCGGTGTGCTTGTACCCGTAATCGTCAATGTGTCATTGTCATCATCCGTATCGTTTGC
>JALVEF010000337.1 GCA_027031185.1 Saprospiraceae bacterium | reverse complement strand
ACTCTGCATGATGTAAGTTATTAATGTATCTATGGCTGAATAAGGCGCTGTTGCTTCTAATACGCCATCAACATAACATTTGACACCAGAGGCTTGATGCGAAATTACAACATGGTATGTTTGGTTTATATTTAAAGAATCCTTTATATTTGTACCACTACCATTAACTGCTAATACAATTCTAGCGCCAATAGAATTATCGTAATAAACACCATAAGTTGAACCACCAATTATATATTTATCGCTTGCACTTGTTGGAGCTGAATACAACTTAAACAAGAAGCTAACAGCTCTACCATTTTTCATGTGTAAATTGTTATTAGGCACTGTTGCGAAGTTTCCAGCATTAACATTCCGCACTGCATTATTTGTAGGGTCTGTAATTAGTAGACCAGTATCTATTGAAAAATCAGCTATAGAACTAGCAGTATATGGATTACTGTTATTAACATCTTGCAGTTCATCATTACCTGCACCAACAAAAGCACTCATTTTGTAATGTGCTAAAGGTGAAAACTGGTTTATTACGTCATCATAAGTCGCCATTTTTAACTCCTAAAATAAACCAAGCTTATCAGAATTACAGGCATAAAAAAACTCCAAGAAGTTATTAGCTTCTCAGAGTTCTTCAATAGGAAATGTCGTTATGTTTCAATCCGCTCTACAATTAAGTAGAGAAAGTCTTAAAATACGAAATATCATTTTATGCTTTCATTCTGCCCTCCACAATTAAGCAGAGGGGCAGATTGAAATAGGAAATGTCGTTATGAAAGACGCTTGCTATTATCTATTCAATTCTAATTAATGTCAATAACTATTTTTAAGAATTTCTTGACCCTCTAACAGAAAGACAGAACGTCAATGCATCAGGATCAGTGTTAGCAGGTGCACCTTGCTTCACAGACTGAACAATCCAGACTGGCACATTAGCTCCTATTGTGTTGAATCTTATAGCATTTCCTGAACTCCATCCTCCACCAAAAGCTCTAAAGTCAATTGTGAAATATGGAAAACCAGTTGCAGGATTATTAATTGCTATGTTTGAATTTATAGATAATCCAGTTCCAATCTGACCAACGGTTTCACCTATGACATTAACGGTTGTTGAGTTGGTGAATATTAGAACCCACCGTTCAGTTATTGCAGATGCGTTAGTTGTTAATATCGGATAGATACTGGTGTTTAATTCAGCGGTTGTAGGGTCGCCAATTAATGTATCTTGCCATACACCAGTCCATGTTTTTTGGTCGAACGGCTCTTCGGGGTGACTGTACATATCCCCATGAATTAATGCGCTACTAACTAAAGTTCCAGCAACAGGGTAATCATGCGTTAATTGACTTCCTAGACCTAATGCACCTGTTATCTGAACATCATTAATCAGGGCTAAATCTTCAACCTCATGAGTAATTGTTAGTGGTTGTGATACACCTGTTAAGTCTAGCCATGAAATTATGCCTGTAGCATAATCAACAGTGTACTTAGCGCTGTCTAAATCTACACCGACATTATCTTTTATCATGACATCGCTAAGTAGAGTTCTTCCTAAATTCAGAGTTGAGCTAGATGTATAAGTGCCAGTGACATCAACAGAATTTCTTATTACTGCAACGTCTCCTTTTTGGAATACTGGAACTCTACCATCTTCGGGCAAGCGCAATGGGTCAAGACCTAGAATCGCCTTGTCCAGAGGTATGAATGTTTGAGCAACTGCGTTATATTTAACTGAGCTTTCAATAACCTCTACAGGTTTCCAGATATTGCCAGAGCCATCAACCTGACTGGCATCATACCAAATTTCAGATTCATTCCCTAAAGCTGTTACAACTTCACCAAAACTAATCCGACACGCACCACTATCAATGTCAATCACACCTTTAATCAAGTATCCAGAAATAACACCGTTTGCATCTGCATTAGCACTTAAAGCAACGCCTCCTACAGTTGTTGCATCTACATGGAAGCTTGAAACTCTGATTGGGGCATTATCTACCTGAAAGGCAATGATTGATTTTCCCTGTTCAGATGTGGTTGTTATCAATGATTGCAATACTGGTGCTGTTGCCACTGATACATTATCCCAACCACTTATTTTAGCTTCACCTGTTGATGGATTGAAAGTACCTGCCTCAGTACCAACACCGCTTAACCTGTTAATATCCCTATAAAGTTTTCCACCTTGATCAATATACTCTTTACCTCCCCAAGTGAAGCGTAATGTATTCTGAAGTGCGAAAATTGAAGGGTCTTCAAAAATTGGAACTGTTAATTCTGTTGCTGTGAAACTATCAGTAACACTGGCTACATTAGTTGACTTCCTATATTTAACTTCGACTGGAGTACCTGTAACTGGAGGCTTACCGTTAAGTACCCCTTTAATATTAGTTAAGTATCCATAAAATTGATTGCCATTATTTAGTGTTACAAAACCCCAACTATAGGAATACGAAGTAGCCCTGACAGGAGAAGTGGAGTCAAAGCTCATAATTCCAGTAGCATA
>JALVEF010000336.1 GCA_027031185.1 Saprospiraceae bacterium | reverse complement strand
ACCAAAGACAGGCGCGAAAAGGCCATTTTAGCGCAAAAACAAGGGGTGCTCAAACAGTTACAAGGCAAAAACAGGGGCAAAAAGGGCATTTTAGCGCAAAAACAGCGGGTACCTAAACAGTTACGTTCTATTTAAGGATGCCGGGTATGAAACTGACTGATACCATTCGCCGGTTGTTGGCCGAAAAGTTTGAGAGCGAGGATTTTGCCGATTGCTTTACGGTAGATGTCCAATTGCATCCGGGCAACAGGCTTGTCGTGCTGGTGGACTGTGATACCGGACTTTCGGTGGCGAGATGTGCACAGGTGAGCCGCTATTTGGAAGCCTATCTTGATGAGGCGGTCTGGAAAGATCAAAAGTACGTGCTGGAAGTCTCCTCTCCCGGTGTGGATCGCCCCCTGGCCGCCCTCCGGCAGTACCGGAAGAATATCGGCAGGGAGGTAAAAGTCTCCACCGAGGAAGGGGAAGAAAAAGGCCTGTTGACCGGGGTGTCTGATACTGCTATCGAACTGGAACAAGACATCGTCCGGAAAGAAGGCAAGAAAAAGATCCGCGAAAAAATACGACGGTCTATACCGTTTGACAGGATAAGGAAGACAGTGGTTCAAATTTCGTTTAACAGGAAAAAATAAGACCATGCTGAACTTGGCAGAAATTTTCTCTGAGTTTAAGAACACTAAGGGCATTGACAGGCCCACTTTTGTGCGGGTGCTGGAAGATGTGTTCCGCACGCTGATCAAGAAGAAGTACGGCTCTGACGAGAATTTTAACATCATCGTAAATGCCTCCACCGGCGACCTGGAGCTGTGGCGTATCCGCGAAGTCGTCCCGGATGGAGAAGTCGGTGACGAACTGAGCCAAATCTCTATATCTGATGCATTGGAGATAGACCAGGACTACGAGATCGGCGATGAGTGTTATGAGCGCTTATATCCCGAGCACTTTGGCCGGCGTGCCATCCAGGCGGCCCGCCAAACGCTTCGTACCAAAATCCTGGACCTGCAAAAGGACGAGATTTACAAGCGTTATGTGGACCGAATCGGAGACCTGGTCGTCTGCGAAGTCAACCAAATCTTGCGCAAAGAGATTCTCGTCTTTGATGATGCGACGGGTGACGAGTTGATTTTGCCCCGTACGGATGTCATCCGCGGCGAGCGTTTTGATCCCGGCCAACTGTTCAAGGCGGTCATCACCAAGGTGGAGCTCAAGAACAATACGCCCCGGATATATGTTTCACGTACGCATGAGTCCTTCCTCGGCAAGCTGATGGAGCAGGAGGTTCCCGAAATTGAAGATGGCATTATCGTCATCAAAAAAATTGTGCGGATCCCCGGAGAACGGGCCAAAGTCGCCGTGGAGTCTCTCGATGACCGCATTGATGCCGTAGGATCCTGTGTGGGCATGAAGGGCTCACGCATTCATGCTGTCGTGCGCGAGCTGCGCAATGAAAATATTGACGTCGTCCAATACACCACAAACGAACGGCTTTTCCTGGAGAGATCGCTGACACCGGCCAAGGTTGAATCCATTGAGATGGATACCGAAAAAAAGGTGGCTGATGTGTATTTGAATCAGGATCAAGTGTCTTTGGCGATCGGCAAAGGTGGTACCAACATCCGCCTGGCGTCCAGATTGACCGGCTACGAAATCAATGTCTATCGTGCCGATCAAGTCTATGAAGAAGTGGAAGACATTGATTTGGAAGAATTTGCAGATGAGATTGATGGCTGGATCCTGGATGAGCTCAAGCGCATAGGCTGTGATACAGCGCGCAACGTGCTGGATCTGTCCGTCGAAGAATTGGTGCGTCGCACGGACTTGGAAGAAGAAACCATTTTGGCCGTGCGCGATATCTTGCAAAAAGAGTTTGAAACCGAGTAAAGACCGTTGGCCGGCCACATTTTAGCGATGCACCGGTATGGCTATAAGCAGGTGATGGTCTTTCTGACAGGTTTTTCGTATTTTTGCACTGGGGTAACGGCACGGTCGGCAGCTGTTTTGCCAAAACAGCTGCCGACCGTACGGTTGCCGATTTTCCGAAAGGAAAATACTAAACCTATATATGGCAAAACGCAACTTAGTCAAGACTGCTACGGAGCTAAATGTGGCTACATCCCGCATTGTGAGCTTTCTCAATGACAATGGCTTCGAAATCACCGATAAGCCCAATGCGAAGATATCGGATGAAATGTATGAAGCCCTGATCAAAGAGTTTCGTGGCTCCATGGTGGAGAAACAACAAGCCGAAAGCATTGTGATCGGCAAAGTAGCCCCCAAAACCCCGTCCCCGGAGCCGGAAAAGAAACCGGCCACGCCGGACAGCCTCTTTGCTCCCAAAAAAGAGGATAGTGCCTCTACGCCTCCGGAAAAGGTACCGGATGAAGTCACTCCCGGCCAGACACCTCCCAAGCAGGATGAGCCCCCGGCACCCACGGAAGACCGCGTGAGCCGTACCGTCTTGACCGGCCCCAAGGTAGTGGGTAAAATAGACCTCGACAAACCGAAAAAAAAGAAGTCCGAATCGCCCAAACCAAAGCCAGAACCGGCTGCGCCCGAAGCACCGCCCCCCAAAGACAAAACCGAAACCCAAACCGAACCGGCGGAGCCGGTAATCTCTCCGGAAGAAAAACAATCAGAGAAAACAGAAGTGGTCCGTGCCAAGGCGGACCGCCTGCCAGGTATCAAAGTCGTCGGTAAAATTGACCAGTCCAAACTGGAGCCCAGCGGCCGCACCAAAAAGCGAAAGCGCAAAATCAAGAAAGTCGCGAAAACCGGCGCCGATGGTAAACCCAAACTCAAACCGGAACGGACCAAAAAATCTCAAAAGGCCAAACCGGAAGTCAAGGAGGTCAGTACGCAGGAAGTTGAAAAAGAACTGAAAAAGACCATCGCAAAAATCACCGCCGGGGCTTCTAAAGAAGCTCAACGTCGCCGACGCAAAAAACGCGGTGAAAAAGCGGAAAAGGCCGCACAAGATGGTGTCCAGGATACCAATGTGCTCCAAGTGACGGAGTTTATCACCGTATCCGAGTTGGCTGGACTGCTGGATGTGTCCCCCACCGAAATTATTTCCAAATGCTTCGAATTGGGGGTTATGGTCTCCATCAATCAGCGTGTGGATGCGGAGATCATCGAACTGATTGCCAGTGAATTTGGCAAAGAAGTCCAATTTATCTCGCCCGAAGATGAATTGGATATGACGATGGAGGACGACCTGGATGATGAAGCCGACTTGAAGCCGCGCCCGCCCATCGTCACTATCATGGGACATGTGGATCACGGTAAAACTTCGCTGCTGGACTACATCCGCCAATCGCGTGTGGCCGCATCGGAAGCCGGAGGTATTACTCAACACATCGGCGCTTATTCGGTCAATGTCGGTGACAAGCGTATCACCTTCCTGGATACGCCCGGTCACGAAGCTTTTACGGCGATGCGTGCCCGCGGAGCGAAGATGACCGACATCGCTGTCATTGTTATCGCCGCCGATGACAGTATCATGCCACAGACCCGGGAGGCGATTTCTCACGCTCAGGCGGCTGCCGTGCCCATCATATTTGCGATCAACAAGGTGGACAAAGAAGGCGCCAATCCCGAGCGCATCAAACAGGAACTGGCAGAAATGAACTTGCTGGTCGAAGACTGGGGCGGAGAGTACTTGTCCGAAGATATTTCAGCTAAGACGGGGCAGGGGGTTGAAAGTCTGCTGGAAAAAATACTGCTCCAAGCCGAGTTGATGGAGCTAAAGGCCAATCCGGATCGCCCGGCCAAAGGCTACATTATCGAAGCAGCTTTGGACAAAGGACGCGGCTATATCGCCAAGTTGATGCCCCAAAAGGGTACGTTGCGCGTGGGAGATACACTGGTGGCCGGTGAGTATTTCGGTAGAGTCAAGGCCATCATCAACGACTTGGATCAGCGCATCAAGGAAGTGGGGCCGGCTATGCCGGCGATGATTATGGGGCTCAACGGTGCACCGGCTGCCGGCGAATTGTTTAAGGTAGTGCCCTCCGATGCTGAAGCCCGCCGCATCGCGTCCAAGGTCGCACAAATCAAACGGGAGCAGTCCAACCGCGCCCAGAAACGCATCAGTCTGGATGAAATCGGACGCCGGCTGGCGCTTGGCAACTTCAAAGAACTGAAGTTGATCGTCAAGGCCGACACCGACGGTTCCGTCGAGGCATTGGCCGATTCGCTCATCAAGCTTAGTGTGGAGACCATCCAGGTGAATGTCATTCATAAGGCGGTAGGCCAAGTGACGGAGAGCGATGTCTTGCTGGCCTCGGCCTCCGATGCGATTATCATCGGCTTCCAGGTCCGCCCATCCGCTGCCGCACGTACCATGGCCGAGCGCGAAAAGGTGCAGATCAAAACCTACAATGTCATCTATGCCGCCATTGAGGATATCAAATCCGCTATGGAAGGCATGCTGGAGCCTGTGCAGGAAGAAGAAGTCATCGGTTATGCCGAAGTGCGTGAAGTGTATTCCATCTCCCGCATTGGCAAGGTGGCCGGGTGTATGATCCAGTCCGGTAAGGTGACCCGGGATGCTTATGTGCGCATTATCCGCAACGGTATCGTCATCTATCCAACAAAAGAAAACGTCAGGGCGGAACTGGGGTCGCTCAAGCGATTCAAGGATGATGTGAAAGAAGTCCGGGCCGGTATGGAGTGTGGGCTCACTATCAAAAATTACAACGATATAAAGGTCGGCGACGAGTTGGAGTTTTATGTCGTGGATGAAGTCCGGGCCACCCTGAGCTAAACACTCAGTGCATCCAGTTCTCTCAGTGCACGAATAATGTAATCGGGAAAGTGGGCGCCGGTGAAAGCGCCGGGCCGGTCGCTTACCCAAATCGTGACCATCCCCAGACGTGCCCCAAATTCAATATCTGTATCTTGGTCTCCTACCATGATAGATTTGGAGAAGTCTATATCCGGGTAGTCACGGCGGGCACGCAGGGCTAGATGGGGTGCCGGTTTGCGGCAGTTGCCGGGCTCATCGCTTCGCCGGGTGCAAGCGTAGATGGCCGTTAGCCGGCCGCCGGCCCTTTCTACCTGTTGCCGGAGATGATTGTGGACCTCCTCCAGATCGGCTGCCGTCATCAGGCCTTTTCCTACGCCTTGTTGATTGGTGACTACGATGATATACTTAAACAAGCGGTTGAGTCGGGCGATGGTCTCCGGCACACCGGGTAGAATCTCCAGAGCGTCCGGCCGTTTTACGTAGTCATTGACCAGGAGCCGGTTGATGACGCCGTCCCGGTCCAAAAATAAAGTCCATTCGGGCGTGATACGTGCGGCCAATTCAGACAGTGATTTCTTCATGGAAACAAGTCTCTTTCAACCAATTCACAGACGATATGGCCGATCAGCAGGTGAGCTTCCTGAATGCGTGGCGTGTCATCCGAAGGTACACCGATCCAAAGGTCGCAATGTGCGCTCAATCGTCCGCCACCGGCCCCGGTCATCCCGACGGTGAATAGCTGCCGGCTTCGGGCTGTTTGGACCGCACGGAGCACATTTTCGGATTCACCGGAAGTGGACAGCCCGATCAACAAATCCCCGGGTTTTCCCATGCCGGTGACGAGTCTGGCAAATACTTCTTCATATCCGAAGTCATTGGCCACAGCCGTCAGATAGGAGGTATTGACGTGCAACGCTTCGGCAAACAGCGCCGGGCGGTCTTTGTAAAATCTGCCCGACAGCTCGGCTGCGATGTGCTGCGCATCGGCAGCACTGCCGCCATTGCCGCACAGCAGGACTTTGCCGCCTTCCCGGAATGTGGTGCTGATACGATTCACCAAGTCCTGAATCCCATGCATCAAAACGGGATCCGCCGCAAGTGCTTGCTTTACCGCAATACTTGACTCAATAATGGATTGTATCTCCTTCATCATCCAGCAGTGTTTGGACAAAATGGTCCCATTCAAACAGTACGCGCTCTTTTTGTATTTCGGTCCGCATGGCTTCTTGGTTTATCCCGGAGAAAAACCGGGCAATGGCACCGGCTACGGATGCCGGATCGGGGTCAGCCAGCAAGCCTGTCGTGCCGTCTTTCACAATTTCGCGCAGCCCGCCCACATCCGTTACGACCATCGGCACGCCAAAATGCATGGCTATCTGGGAAATGCCACTTTGTGTGGCCGACCGGTAGGGTTGCACGACCAAATCCGCCGCACTGAAGAAATACTTCACTTCATTGTCCGGTATAAAACGGGTGAACAGATGCACCCGGTCACTAAGACCGTGCTGTTTGATGAGCGATAGGTATTTTTCCTCGCGATCATAAAACTCGCCGCCGACGATTAGGTGCACCGGCAGGTTGCGCAAGCGCTCCGACGCCATAGCTTGCAAGAGAATATCCAGGCCCTTGTAGGCGCGGATAAAACCAAAAAACAGGAGGTATCTCCGGTGACTGTCCAGTCCCAGGTATTGCAATGCTTCATCCCGGGGAGTCGGAGCTCCGTAGTTGTCAAAGAGTGGATGCGGCGAGTAGGCGATGGGTTTGGTTTTGGTAAACGCACGGAGTTGGTGACCAACGAATTTTGACAAGACAATAAAACGGTCCACCTGTTTGACGAAGTATTTCGTTAGTACCTTGTCGCCCGGGCGTTTTTCGTGGGGGATGATGTTGTCAATGATAGCGACCGTCTTTATCCGGCGGTTTTTCTTTGCTTGTTTCAGTATGGTGCCGAGTGCCGGTCCCATAAAGGGGAGCCAAAATCTGGTGACTAACAGGTCAAAATCCATAGCTTGCAGACGTCGTCCCACGCGGTACCAGTTTAAGGGTTGGTAGGCGTGTACCATCCGGCTGATTTGGAGGCCGGTCGGCGGCGGGCTATTGCTGAATTGTGTCTTGCCGGGGAACAAAAAATCTGGATACTGCTTGGTAAAAGTGATGATATGCACGCGGTGCCCCCGCTGTTGCAGTTCACGGGCCAGGCGTTCATTAAACGATGCCAGGCCGCCGCGATAGGGATACGCCGGACCCAAAAGGACAATATTCACCAGAGGCAGTTTTTTGGCAAGATACGCATAGCGCGCTACTTCAGATGTTTTTTCAATGCAAAGAGTTCATCGCGATACTGAGCAGCGGAGATAAAGTCTTCTTCTTTGGCGGCCTTCTTCATTTTGGCTTCGGTGGCCTTGATGGCCTTTTCGAGCTGTTCCCGGGACATATAGGCGATGATGGGGTCTGCTACTTTGTGTTCCGTTTCGGTGGTTTTATATCCGTGCTGCTCCGGTCGGATGTCGAGGATGGATTTTTTGTTGAGGATTTCTTCGCGGGTTTTGCGGAGGGATTGGGGCACGATGCCGTGTTTTTCATTGTATGCCAGCTGCAGGCTCCGGCGGCGGTTGGTTTCGTCAATAGTGGCCTGCATGGCCCTGGAGACCTTGTCGGCATAGAAGATGACCAGGCTGTTTGGATTGCGGGCGGCGCGTCCAGCCGTCTGGGTCAGGGAGCGTTCGTTGCGCAGGAAGCCTTCCTTGTCGGCGTCCAGAATGGCCACCAAAGAGACTTCGGGCAGGTCCAGGCCTTCGCGCAGCAGGTTGACGCCGACAAGGACGTCAAATTCGCCCAGGCGCAGGTCGCGCAGGATTTCCACGCGCTCCAGTGTGTCCACTTCGGAATGGATATAGCGGGTTTTGATGTCGAATGAGACGAGATATTCTGCCAGCTCTTCGGCCATGCGCTTGGTCAAAGTGGTGACTAAAACGCGTTCGTCGCGCCGGATGCGGAGTCGGATTTCGTGGAGCAAGTCGTCTATCTGATTCGTGGCGGGGCGCACTTCGATCGGGGGGTCGAGCAGGCCGGTGGGGCGAATGATTTGTTCGACAATTTCACCGCCCGTTTGCTCCAGTTCGTAGTCGCCCGGGGTAGCGCTCACGTAGATGATTTGATTGGTGATGGCATTAAATTCGTCGAAGCTGAGCGGACGGTTGTCGAGCGCGGACGGCAGGCGGAAGCCGAAATTGACCAGGGACTGTTTGCGTGCGCGGTCACCGCCCCACATGGCGCGCAGCTGGGGTACGGTGACATGGCTTTCATCAATAAACGTGATATAGTCGTCGGGGAAGTAGTCGAGCAAGCAGAACGGCCGCGTGCCCGGGGCGCGATTGTCAAAGAATCGGGAGTAGTTTTCGATGCCGGAGCAATAGCCCAATTCGCGGATCATCTCCAAGTCGTAGTTGACGCGCTCTTCGATGCGCTTGGCTTCCAGCAGTTTGCCTTCGCGGACAAAGAAGTCGCGCTGGGCAAACATCTCGTCTTCGATTTCGCGGATGATTTGGGGGAGTCGCTCCTTTGGAGCCAGGTAAAGATTGGCTGGATAGATGAAGGCATTTTCAAGACGTTCGCCACGCTTGCCGGTGGCCGGGTCTATGATTTCGATACTTTCGATTTCATTACCGAAAAAGGTGACACGATAGCCGTAGTCCACGTAAGGCAGGTTGATATCCACGGTATCGCCTTTGACCCGGAAGGCGCCGCGGGTCAGGTCTGTGTCGTTGCGGTTGTAAAGCGCATCGGCCAGGTCGTACAGGAATCTGTTTCTGGAGAGTTTATCGCCTTCGGCGATTTGGATAATACCTTTCTTGAACTCTTGGGGATTGCCCATACCATAGATGCATGATACCGAGGCCACGACGATGACGTCCCGTCGTCCGGACAGCAGGGCGGAGGTGGCTTTCAAGCGGAGTTTGTCCACTTCTTCATTGATCTGCAAGTCCTTTTCAATGTACAAGTCGGCATGGGCAATGTAGGCTTCCGGCTGGTAATAGTCGTAGTAGGAGACAAAGTACTCGACGGCATTTTCCGGAAAGAACTCCTTAAACTCACCGTACAACTGGGCGGTCAGTGTCTTGTTGTGGGTCAGGATCAAAGTCGGGCGGTTGAGCCGGGCGATGACGTTGGCCATGGTGAAGGTCTTGCCGGAGCCGGTCACACCCAACAATACCTGGGCCGGGGCGCCGGATTCAATGCCGTTTACCAGCGCTTCGATCGCCTGTGGTTGGTCTCCTGTCGGCTTGAATTTGGAATGCAGTTTAAAGCCCATGTCGTTCGTTCGGTTAATGTGCCCGTGCGCCTTATGGCTCGCCCCCGAGCCATAAGGCGCACGGGCGGGCATGGATAATCCCGTTACGGGGCTATGTCGCCCACGAAGATAACGAATAAAAGCCGTAACAGTTTGTAGGAAAGCGCTCACGTTTGGGCGTGGAAACTTTGATGAGAAACACGGGCGAACCACATTGGCAAACATTGAACTTATTCGACTTTGCTGCCCAAAAAAATTGTCAGTGAAGAGATGAATAGTTGTAACTGTTTAGGTGCTCCTGTTTTTAGGGATAAAATAGGCATTTTTGTTTCTGTTGAAGCCAGTATGTACAGATCAAACCGGTTTACGAGTTTATTTGCGGCAAATTTGCCCAATCTCTTCGTCAAAATGCTCACCGTAGCGCTGCTACGGCTGCGCTTTTGACTTCGACCTTGAAC
>JALVEF010000335.1 GCA_027031185.1 Saprospiraceae bacterium | reverse complement strand
GTCCCGACCGGTCTGCTCCCGCATGACCCGGAAAAAGTCCTCCGGTTCGGGGTGTTTGAATTGCCACTGGCGGTAGTAGGCCTGCATGGCCCGGTCAAAGCTATCGCGTCCAAGGTATTGTTCCAAATCCCTTAGCGCCAAAGCCGGCTTGAAGTATGCCGTCAGGCCGTAATTGTACATCCCCATCTGATCGGGTGGAGTCTCCGGCGGAACGTCGGCGCGTGTGGCCGCTTCGTACTTATAAAACAGGGTTTCGAGAGTCAATCCGTCGTGATAGAATTCGTCCATGTAGCGGCTCTCGTAAAACGTGTTCATGCCTTCGTCCATCCAGGCATGCGCCCGCTCGTTGGTGGCCAGGATGCCGTAAAACCAATTGTGCCCCGTCTCGTGTGTGACGACGTCGTCCAGGTGTTTGCCGGAACCGCCGTCTATGACGGTGATCATGGGATATTCCATGCCCCCGCCGGCCTTGATGGTGCTTTGCACTACGGTCTGCTGCGGGTAGGGATATTCGCCGATCCATTCGGAGTATTTGCGGATGGCGCGCTTGGTGTAGCCGGTGACTTCTTTCCAGGCAGCCGCCACGTCCGGACGGGCCAGCGTGGTGACATCCACTAACTTGCCGGACGGCAGATGCAGCGTGTCGCGCCATACCAGGAAGTCTTTGTCGGCAAACCAGGCGAAGTCGTGTACTTTTTTGGCCGTATAGTGGAGCGTCTTCATGCCGGTGCGGCGAGCACGAGGCCGGTCGGGCCGCTCCTTGCCGGTGGGCAGGCTGATGCTGTCCAAAAAGCGGATTTCGGATTCGGTCTGCAGACTGCCCGTGGCGCCGACGATGTAGTCCGCCGGCAGGTGGATGGTGACGTCAAAGTTGCCGAATTCCGAGTAGAACTCACCCTGATCCAGATAAGGGATGGGATGCCAGCCCTTGCGGTCATAGACGGCCGGCTTAGGGTACCACTGCGTGATTTGGTAGCTTTGGCCGATGTGCCCCATGCGGGAAAAGGTCTTTGGGATTTTGACGTGAAACGGTGTGTGAATGGTGAGTTTACCGCCTGTGGCCAGGCGGTGGGGTAAATAGAGTACCGCAATGTCCGGCGTATCGGGATGAAGCAATCGCCAACGGGCCGGGCTGCCGTCCACGGTAAAGTCCAGACTGTCTATGTAGCCCAGGTCTTGCTCATCGGCAAAGTAGAAGTCCGCCTTGTGGAGCAGGATTTGCTGCCGGGCAAAGGCTGTCCGGCGGTGTTTGTAGGCGTTGGGCCACAGGTGAAAATAGATGGAGTCCAGCGCCTCGGGACTGTGGTTGGTGTAGTGTATAGTGACCTGTCCCGACAGGCTGTGTGTTTGGTCGTCAAGACGTACGTCAATGGTGTAGTCCACTTCTTGCTGGAAATAGGCTTTTTGCGCGTGGGCGCAAAAAGCAAACAGAAGAAAGGATGAGAAGAAGAGCTGTTTCATGGTTAGGTCATTTGTGTTTGGCATCATCTCTACTGTGCGCGTCCGGCTTGGTGACCGCAGGTGATTTTTCCTTGTGATTTAGTGTCAGCCCTAATGGCACAAAGTGCCAAAAGTCAATGTGTTAAACGTTTTTGTATGGATAGTATTCCAAGACTGGTACGGATGGATGCGCCCCCGCATCCATCCCCCGATAGGCCGGTTTGTCGAAAGCAAAAATATATGCAATAGTCAGATTCAAATATCATCATTCTACCAACAATGCGCTACATTGGACGAACGAAATGCAAAACTATCCCAAATATGGTCTGCTATTGCTCCTGTTTTTCGCGCTCCACGCCTGTGGAGTGCGCGAAGATGTGCCATCCGTGGAGCAGATGTCGGATACTTCCGGCCTTCCATTTCCGGCAGACTGGTCGGGGCGGTGGACCGGTATGTTGCGCATTTTCTCCCACGGCCGGCAGGTGCACCGCGTGCCGATGCAGCTCACCATATCGCCGCAGGGGGATTCGATCCGGTGGGCCATTCAGTACGACTCCGCCGATGTGCGGGCCTATACACTGGTGGCGGTGGATACGGCTTCGGGCTTGTATGTAATGGACGAACACAATTCGATTCGCATTGAGACCTACTTGTTTGGCAATAAGCTGATAGCCCGGTACGAGGTGGCAGGCTCGGATATTGTGGTGACGGAGACACTACTGGGCGATGAGCTGTGGTTTGAAGTACTCGCATCGCCGCTAGCGCCGGTGAGTAGGACCGGGGACACGGTATGGCAAGGAGATACCATCCCGCCCGTCAAGACTTATCCCGTGCAGGTGTATCAACGCGCACGCCTAAAGCGTGCGCAAACTAAATAAGGTAACTGTTTAGGTACCCGCTGTTTTTGTGCTAAAATGCCCTTTTTGCCCCTGTTTTTGCCTTGTAACTGTTTGAGCACCCCTTGTTTTTGTGCTAAAATGGCCTTTTCGCGCCTGTCTTTGGTTTGTAACTGTTTGAGCACTCCTTGTTTTTGTGCTAAAATGCCCTTTTTGCGTCTGCCTTTGGTAAAATTTTCTCA
>JALVEF010000334.1 GCA_027031185.1 Saprospiraceae bacterium | reverse complement strand
CTGATTCTCAGTTCTCGCAAGCCGGCGCGGCTGAAGGCTTCCAATGAGAAGTATGAGAAGCTCTATGCCCAAATGGATCACTTGCATGACATTCTCACGCGCATGTACACGCACGCGGAGATCGTCTATGAGGATACGCAGGATCAAATCCGGCTCCGGGAGATTGACTATAAGGCCATCCGCACGTCGCGCAAGGCGATGGAAGGCGCGCGTAATGTGATCGCCGACACGCAAAACAAGACCCGCTTTGAAGAGGCGTTGCAGGCTTTGGCGGAAGACATTTCGCGCAAGACGGGTGAGATGGAGCGCTTTGTGGACTTGTCCAAAAACTTCATGGACTCGGTGGATCTGGAAAATGCGGTCTATGCCGAGGACGGTCTGAAGATGCTGGAGTCTTTGGAGAGTAGTTTGCTAGATACGCCGGTATCGGATACGACTGGCCCGGCACCGGATGAGAATCTCGCACGGGACGAGTCGGATGACAATACATACGAGGACTTGTTCTGAACTTATCCGGGGAGGGTCTTCGCTGCTTGTATGAGATTCCGGGCAATGGCCGTGGGGTCAAAGCGGTCAAAGCGCAGATGCAGGATCCTGGATGCCTGGGATGTCTCCAGGCCGTATTGATAGGTTTTGTCGTAATACCGGAGTGCGATGCGGGCTGCTGCGGCGAGATCGTCCCGATCTAATGCTTCGAGGGCTGCTTTGACGTGCTGGCCGCCCAGACGCTTGCGGATGCGCACAAAGGCTTCGCGCAAGGCTTCTTTTTTGCCGGCGATGTCGTACATGTCAAGGAGGATTTTGATGCGCTCGTCGGAGGGGATTTCGATGTTTATCAGCGGGGCGTGTATTTTTTGTTTCCAAAACCCGGTGGGGAGATAGACGCGCCCAATGCTTCGGCTTTCGTTTTCGATCCAGGTGATTTGTCGGGGGTTTAGTTGAGATAGCGCATCGTGGAGCTTATTTTCAAAGTGTTCGGTGGTGGGTTGTGGTTGTTGTCCGATGGCTCCGAAGGCGGATCCCCGATGATTGGCCAGGCCTTCCAGGTCCACGACTTGTTGGTCGAGATGGCGGAGGGCATGGAGGATCATGGTTTTGCCGGATCCGGTGCGGCCGCCGAGGACGACAAAGCGAAACTTTTGGTTTTCGAAGCTGTCCAGGACCATGCGCCGGTATGCCTTGTAACCGCCTTCCAGGACAGTGGCTTCGAGACCGGCGGTCTCGAAGAGCCAGGCGACACTACTGCTGCGCATGCCGCCGCGCCAGCAGTGTAGGGCGACGCGTTTGTCAATGGCTTCGGCTTTGGCTTTAGCGACGAGCGCAGACAACTTTGGGCCGACCAATTCGAGGCCTTTTTCGACGGCTGTTTCCTTTCCCTGTTGTTTGTAAAGTGTGCCGATCACGGCGCGCTCTTCGTTGGAAAAGAGGGGGAGGTTGATGGCGCCTGGGATGTGTCCCTTATGATACTCGGCGGGTGTCCGCACATCGAAGACGGGCATTTGGGTGCGCAATTTCTTCAATTCCTGCGGACCTACCTTTTTCATGGCTATTTTTTAGTGCGTTTGGCTTTGCGATGGTCCGCCAGGAATTTTTCCAGTCCGATGTCAGTCAGTGGGTGCTTGAAGAGGCCGAGGATGTGTTTGAGTGGGCTGGTAATGACATCGGCGCCGGAGCGCGCGGCCTCTACGATGTGATTGCTGTTGCGGATGGATGCGGCGAGGATAAGCGTTTCATAGGATTGGATGGCGTAAATTTCGGCGATGTCCCGAACGAGGGCGATGCCGTCCCCGGTAATGTCGTCAATACGGCCCACAAAAGGGGACAGATAGGTAGCACCGGCCTTGGCGGCGAGGATGGCTTGCCCGGGAGAGAAAACCAGGGTGCAGTTGGTGCGGATGCCTTTGTCGGTGAAGGTGGCGATGGCTTTGAGTCCGTCCGGCGTCATAGGAACTTTGACGACGATATTGGGAGCGATGGCGGCGAGTTGTTCGCCTTCGCGGACCATTTTGGAGTAGTCGGTAGCGATGACTTCGGCGCTGACAGGTCCGTCGGTGAGTGCGCAGATTTTTTCATAGTGGGCCCGGATATTTTTTGAGCCTGTAATGCCTTCGCGTGCCATCAGGGACGGGTTGGTAGTGACGCCGTCCAGGATGCCCAGGTTTTTGGCTTCGCGGATTTCGGCGAGATTGGCTGTGTCAATAAAGAAGTCCATGCGGAAGTTTTTTGCAAAGCTAAGCAGTTGTGCTTACTCCAAAAACTCTGGTTGGAAATTTTCTCTTGGATTTTGTCAAATGGTAACTGTTGAGCTTACTTCAAAAACTCCGGCAAAGAACGGTATAGCGGTTTAACGGTGTGACGGTATAGCGGCCCCGCACTAACTTGCTTTGCTTGATTTTGGCTATGGTCCTTCCGCATAGGCTTGCTGCATGATAGGGGTGTGTTGCTATCTTTTATGGGCAAGTAAGTGCGGGACGGTTTTTCGGATCTTCGATTCTTCGATTCTTCGGTTCTTCAATTCTTCGATTGATCA
>JALVEF010000333.1 GCA_027031185.1 Saprospiraceae bacterium | reverse complement strand
TCTCCTTGCCGTGCGGCGAATAGACGACGAGCGTCTCGCGGGCGTCGCCGGAACACCCGGCCAGAAGCACGGCGAGGCAAAACAGGGCGGTGGTTTTCAGCATGATGGACTCCGGTGGGTGTGCAGGTGGATGCGCAGTCTCCAAACTACCCGATGCGCCGCAGGTTGGCAAACGTAAAGGTGCAAGACAGCGGCAACCGATCTTATTTTAATGGAGGCGTCATCATATGCAGAGAGGTAGCCGAACCTTTTACGGGTACGGGCCGCCATCCATCACACCGACAACAGCCATACATACGATGCATCCTACGCTGGAACGGCTGGCGGCAGTACTGAACGTGCCGCTTGAACCTGCCTCAGATACGAAGCGCGATTCCCTTCGCACCACCTTACGGCGCCTCGGGATCGTCGCGGGCATATTTGTCCTGGTTGCAATCGGCGTTCCGGTTCTGATCGGGAAAGTGCTGGATCCGGCGATGCCCTCGCCGCCTATCTGGGCCTTGGCCGGGTTCGCCATCTATGGTATGGCATGTATGGGAGCTCCGTTGACGGCCGTACTGCAATTTTTCTCCTGGCGCGAGGACGTGCGCGGCTTTCTGCACCGCCCGCCGGATTCCCGGCATTTAGCCGCCTGGATCAAGCGGAAGCGGCGGGCAATGCTCCTCACACCCGTATGGGTAGCGCTCGTCATCGTGCCGGCCACCGTGCTCGTTTACCCCCTTGCCCTGAAGGTGTTTGACCCCGCATTCCTGCGCCCGATGCTGCTCTTCACCAGTGGGTGGGGCATCCTGTCCACGACGCTCGCCTGCCTCGCCTTCGCCTTCAAGCTGCAGCGCGCACAGCAAGGCAGGAGCAGTATGCCGTAAGGCGCTCCTGCGCCCCTCTCCTCACCCGATGCGCCGCAGTTTGGCGAACTTGAGCATGAGCTTCTTCTGCCCGACCTCCTGTAGTCACCTGACACTACTTGACCAACAGCACCGTTCCATTGAGAAGATTGTCGAAAGCCTCCAGACTGCATACATAGATGCCGCTGGTCAGGCGAGAGCCGTCAAAGGTGATCTCATGTTGCCCGGCTACCTGTCTCCCGTCAACCAGGCGGGCAACCTCACGGCCCAGCACGTCATAAACGCTCAGGCGAACCGTCGTGCCCTCGGGGAGCACATATCTGAACACTGTGGTGGGATTGAATGGATTGGGATAACTGACAAGCTCAATGGCACCCGGCATTGCCGCAGTGTAACCGTGCATAGACGGTTCTGCTGCCGCACCCCCCTCTTGCTTCAGGCTCGCTGCATCGGGAGCATCGCCGAGCAACCACCGTGCGGTAGCGACCTGCACCGCCTACGTTGGCTACCCAGTCGCAATTCTGATGAACATTATCATCAGAAAAAACGACATCACTATAGACGACATTGTTGTTCTCCAGATTAGTGACGCTAACCCAGACTCCTTCTATTTTTTCCACTGCCAACATGATCTCCAAGTCTACTGTATTGCACGGACTCGCAAACTGTGCAGCAGCGTCCGGCACATATGCAACCAAAACTATTGCACACGATAGTAATGCATATTTTTTCATAGAATCAATTCCTCTTGATTCAACTAATATTTCTCACGAAAATATCAAACAAAAGCACTACTGCATCGATCCTCGTAGCGCCTGCTATCGACTACCGAATCAGCACAACAGCCACCGTGGCGTGAATATCTTCCCCGGACAGCAGCACGAGGTAGGCGCCGTCCGAAAGGCCTCGACCATCGATCGGCACCGTGTGAAGCTGGTTGACTACCGGAGTGCCTTCGTAGAGAACCCGAATCCGGCGCCCGACCACATCATAGAGCGCGATCTGAACCGGCCCAGCCCGCCGGAGCATGAAGCGAAGCGCTGTCCGACCCTGAAAGGGGTTCGGGTGAGCTTCCAGATGCACCAGCGCTTCGGGTACGTTTTCCGCTTCCCCGAACGCAACGCCTGTCGATATGGGCGGAGCGTCGAACTCGTACGAGCCCATGTCCACAACGGCCGCCCCGGTGCCTCCGTCGTAGACCCGCACGTTTCCGTCGAGGTCGACCGGTAGCGGCTCGGTCATGTCCCCGTCCCCGTCGAGGTCCAGGCTGTCAGGCGGCAGCGCTGCGTTGTATCCCGCATCGATGGCTGGCGAGCCCGCCCGCAGATGCAGGTCGTCGTCCTCCGTACCCGACACTCCGTCGAACCCTGCGGCGTCGACGAACAGTGGATCCTCAAAGAGGTTGCCCCCCCCGTCCTCGGTGTCGGGCGGCACTCCCCCCTTGATCAAGCTATGCGCGAGCACGAGCACCGTTGGCCCGGCCGACGTCGTCCGATTGTAGACCTCGTCGGTGCCCATCGCGGCGCTGTTGCCCCAAAGAATACTGTTCGTCAGGACCGGCTGTCCATACCAGTTGTAGAGTCCTCCACCCTCGCCGGTGCCCACGTTGCCTGCCATCGTCAGGTTGGTGGCCGTGAACGAGCCGGCGTCGGGAAAGACATTGTAGATGCCTCCACCATCGCCTGC
>JALVEF010000332.1 GCA_027031185.1 Saprospiraceae bacterium | reverse complement strand
CCAATATTTTCCAAACCGGTTGCCCAGAAATCCCTATTTTGGACGCGATCCCGTAAAGAATATGAAAAAGCTGCTACTCACTATATTCATCAACCTACTGTCATTGCCCTTGCTGCAAGCGCAGGTGGAGACTGAGCCGGGGCCGTGGCTGCTCCGCTTCCAACCGGGTATCCGCGTCAGCGACATCCTGGCATCGCATGCCCCATCCGGTTTCCGGCTGCGGCTCGTTTCCGAGCGCTTCCGACTTGTGCGGGCCGAGGGCACCGGACCGGGCGTCACTGCACAAAGCTTGCGGCGCCGGTTTGGTGATAAACTTTCCTGGATCTCTACCGACCGGGTCGAAATGAGCGACCGGCAGACGCCCGATGATCCTTTGTACGGCGAACAATGGGCACTGCCGGCCATCCACGCCCCCAATTTTTGGGACCGCACCACCGGCGGGCCGCTACCCGGCGGCTACCAGCCCGTCGTGGCTGTCATGGAAAGCGGGATGGCCGTACAACATCCGGACTTGGCGCCCAGTATCTGGCACAATCCGGCAGAAATTCCGGGCGACGGCATAGACAATGACCTCAACGGCTACATAGACGATTACACCGGTTGGAATACGGCTACCAACAACGACCAGCACAGCTATGATGCCCATGGCACCCAGGTGGCCGGTATCATCGGCGCCAAGGGCAACAACAGCCTGGGGATCACCGGCATCGGCTGGGATGTGCGCATTTTGCCCATTTCATTTAGTAAAAGCAACATCAGCAGCTACTTCAAGGCCTTCGATTATATGATCACCCAACGCCGGCTGTTCAATGAGACGAACGGACAGGCCGGGGCCTTCATCGTCGCCGTCAATGAATCTTTCGGCAAAGACTTTGCCCGGCCGGGAGACGATCCCAAATTTGAACTGTGGTGCGAATACATGGACTCGCTCGGTGCCGTCGGCATCCTGACCGTAGCCGCTACTTCCAACAATACAAACGTCAACGTGGACGAACAGGGGGATATGCCCACTACCTGTCCGCAGGATTTTCTGATCGCTATCACCAGTATCAGCCAAGACGGCACACGCTATGGGGCCTTCGGCCCCGAAAACGTGGACTTGGCGGCGCCAGGCATCAACATACGCAGCACGTATGGCCCGGATGCTTACGCCAACTTTGACGGTACTAGCGCCGCTACACCACATGTGGCCGGCGCCATTGCGCTAATCTATTCTTTTCCCTGCCAAAATTGGAGCAATTATGTAAAGCAGCATCCGGCTGATGCTGCTTTGCAAGTCAAGCAATGGCTTCTCAACAATACGCGTCCGCTCCCGGCATTGGCCAACCGGACAAAGAGCAATGGCACTCTGGATTTGCTCGGTGTGATTGAAGAACTGGACTTGTTTTGCGAAGGCAACCCACTCCAGGCGCTCAACGTGCACGTCCAGCCGAACCCCGTCCGGGAGACGCTCACCATCAAGTACGACACACCCGCCTTTGGCGAGTTTAGAATCCGGATATACGATGCCATGGGCCGGCTGGTGCTCCACCGCACACTGGAAACGGACCAGTTTACCCCGCAAAAAATCAAACTGGACACAAGTCCCCTGGCGCCGGGACTGTACATCGTACAAATATCACAAGGCAGGCATTTTGTCACGCGCCGTTTTATAAAGAGCCGGTAGGAATCACATCCGGCTGAGTTCGATAGCGCGCGCCAATGCCGCCTGCGCGCCGGCTTTTATGGCCTCAGCCAAGCGGTGTGCCTCAAACGATTGGAGGGCGCGCTCTGTCGTCCCCCCTTTGGACGCCACCTTGGCGATCCAGGTCCGGCAATCGGCATCGGACTGTTCAAACAAGTGGATGGCGCCACGAAAGGTCTGTCCGACCAGCAGCTGGGCCTGCGTCGCCGTAAAGCCCATGTCAATGGCCGCCTGCTGGAGCGCTTGCATAAAAAAGAACACGTAGGCAGGGCCACTGCCCGAGATGGCCGTCCCGGCATCAATAAAGCGCTCTTGATTGACAAACAGAGCTTTGCCAGTGGTATTGAGCAGGTTTTGGACCATGACCAGCTCGATGCGCGTCACCTCGTCCGTGGACGTATAGACGGACATGCCCTCACCGATTTGGGCCGGCAAATTGGGCATGGCCCGGATGATTTTAGGCGTATTCAGTGCACGGCGGATGGTTTCAATGGAGACACCGGCCATAATGGTCAGTATCAGTTGATCGGCAGCTACATACGCGCGAATCTCATCAAACAATGCCTGGGCGGATTGGGGTTTGACAGCCAGCACGATGATGTCGGCCTCGGGCACACAGGACTCCGGAGTATCGAAGATAGGTGTCGCGAGTTCCTCGCGAAGGAATTCCACTCTGGCAGCCTGTTTTTCGAGTACGCGGACGTCATAGCGAGACCGCAGGAAGCTCCTGGCAAAGGTCAGTCCCATATTCCCGCCGCCGATGATCAGTATTTTCATTTGGTAACCGTTTCGGACTTTCTTATCAAGTTCCTTTTGTTCATAAATCGCCGAAAATCAGCCGGTCGCCCGGACAAGATC
>JALVEF010000331.1 GCA_027031185.1 Saprospiraceae bacterium | reverse complement strand
CCTGTTTTTAGCGCAAAGACAAGGAGTGCCCAAACAGTTACTTCTCATGTAAGGTTTAGCAATGATCCCAACACCGGTTACCCAAACCGATGCAAATAGTCTGGCACCAAAACATCGGCCCCCAAATAGTTACTATCATCCGCTTCATTCAATGTTCATCATCTTCCACCCCATGCGTCAGCCGCTCAATCGGCCTGCGCACCAGCAGCATCAACAGGCCCAGCCCTACGGAGAAGACCGCAATGCCCGTGAATATGGTCAGGTCCCCTAAGCTCTCCGACCACTCGCCCAGCAAGCCCGCCACCTTGGAGCCTAATCCCGTCACGGCAAAGTACAAGCCCATCATTATGGAGCCGTATTTGGCCGGTGCCAGTTTTGTCACATACGACAAGGCCACAGGCGAAAGACACAGCTCACCAATGGTGTGAAACAAATAGGCCAGTACCAGCCAATACATCGCCGAAGTACCCGCAGACTGGTATTGCATCGCCGCCGCAGTCATATAGAAAAAGCCCGTCCCCATGATAATGAGACCGACTATCATCTTAAAGAGTGATGAAGCCAGCTTGCCACGCAGCTTGCGCTTGGCCCAATAATTGGCCACTATGGTGCCGAATATCATGATAAAGAGCGGATTGAGCGACTGAAACCACGAAGCCGGTATCTCAAAACCCAGCAACATCCGGTTCGTCTTTTCCTTGGCGTACAGATTCATCAGGCCGCCCGCCTGCTCAAACGCCCCCCAGAAGACCACCACCAACAAAAAGGAGATGACTATCACCTTGATGCGGTCTTTTTCGACCTGTGTCAACGGCCGGTTGTAGGTCTCTCTTTCTTTGGCGCTTTGAGAAGATCCCATAAAGTTGCCCACATGGCGCAGATACTTTTGGCCGAACAAATAGACCAACAACCCGACAAACATCCCGATGCCTGCCAGACCAAAACCATAGTGCCATCCCAACTTCTCCCCGACCGTACCCACGATCAGGCTCGCCAGAAAGGCACCTGTGTTGATTCCAATATAAAAAATCGTAAAGCCTTTGTCCCGGCGGATATCTCCCTGGCGATACAAGCCGCCTACCATCGTGGAGATGTTGGGCTTGAGCATCCCCACGCCGGCTATGATAAAGGCCAGACCCGTATAAAACGCCCAGAGTGCCTGAACCGCCAACACCGAGTGGCCTATCACGAGCAAGATGGCCCCGTATAATACCGCCTTCTTCTGCCCCAACACCCGGTCGGCCAGTATCCCGCCCGGAATGGCCATCACATACACCAGCATCGTGTACCAGCCGTACAATGCCAATGCGTCACCCCGGCCCCAGCCCAGGCCCGGATTCGCACTCGTGGTCTGTTCTACCAGATACAGCACCAGAATAGCCCGCATCCCATAGTAGGAAAACCGCTCCCACAACTCCGTGAAAAACAACACATACAGGCCGAGCGGATGCCCGAATAAAGTTTTCTCATTCATCGAGTCGGCAGCCCCTTGCGCCCCCAACTCGCCCTGATCCAGTACATCTTGGCTCATAGTCTTTGGTTTGTGTGTAGATACATTAGTATAGCGTTCCTGTGCGCAATTTGATCCCAAAACTGCGTCCAAGTTCGTAAGAATTTGTTAAAATTCAGGACTTTACACCGAAAATTTTGTCTCCGCCCGCCAAAAGAACCCCTCAAAGCGCCGGGCCGGACACATCCGCACTATCCACCACCACCAGATGCCACCCGTACAAGCCGAGCAACTCATCTGCCTGCGCCAATACATCGAGCGCACGACGGCGCGCCTGTGCGGGGATTTCACTCGTTTGGGCCAACTGGCGGACATAGTCTTTGGCACTTTGCTGAATAGTATCCAGATCGTGCTCCGAAAAGCTGTTCCAATAGCCCTCCGTAATATCGTAATAGCTGATTTTGTCATCCACCGCCATGATCTCCGGCGCCGGCAAATGTGTGATCGTGACCGTCCTGGTAGCGCCATCTATCTCATAGCCCATCCTCGACAGATCTACTCCGGCCAGCACCTTTGCTTCCACTTTCAGCAAGATCTTCTTTTCCGAATACAGCGGCAGATACCAAAACAATGGCACTGCATCCTTGTACGAATAGATCTCCGACAGATGGCCTTCCACCGTCACCAGCTTACTCACCGCTTTGATACGGTCCACCACCGCCGACACCTGCGTTTCCGTCCTTGACCCGACTGACACCAGCCGGGCACGCAACAGCCATCCCGCCACACCGGCCAACAGGGCGATCAGCACAATAATGATGAGATTCTTGCGCATAACTGATTCTCTTCACGCGCAAAGATAGGGGAAATTCAAAAAATAAAACAAATTGTTTCAAAAATACACCTGTATTCTCCGGCGCCGGCGAGACTATTCCCAAAAATCCGGCTTATCGATTCTTCCATTCCTCGATTCTTCCATTCCTCGATTCGCCGATTCCTCCGTTTAACAAAAAAATCAGGCCACAGTCACGCTGGCCGGGCCTGCCACAGCGAAGCTGCTCAATACCGCAAATTCTTATAGCTTTTGAGCAC
>JALVEF010000330.1 GCA_027031185.1 Saprospiraceae bacterium | reverse complement strand
CTACGACCTGACGGGCCGTCTCCTCCGCAGGCAGCGCCTGCGAAACTCGCATAATGTACTGAATATCAGCGACTTGCCGCGCGGCGTGCTGTTTTATGCCGTCGAGTCGGATAGGGGAATCATCGGAAGGGGAAAACTGATTGTCAATTAAAAATGAAAAATTAAAAATTAAAAATAGCTTGCCCTGCACTTACTTGCCCAAAGTGCGTAGTAAATGGCCCTCATCATACAAAAGGCCTGTGCGGAAGGACCAAAGCCAAAAATCAAGCAAAGCAAGTAAGTGCGGGGATGTACAGGCTGTGCCGGTCCTGTCACCCTTGAAAAACCGCAAAGGACGTAAAAATGTCATCCTTCCTTGCAGTCTTTCCGTGTGCCTGATGTGCTACACATCCGGTGTGGTGCTGATCTTGTCCTCGGCAAAATCCGGTTTCAACAGAAAAGGAAGCCGCTATATTCGACCAAATCGCCGTCCCTGTGCTACCTTTGCCCACCGATCGCCGGCCACGGCGAAAACTTTTCAAAAAAACAGCCGGGCCAGCGGCTTGCTGCCGGGAATTAAAGAGAATACATTCGAATGAAATTCAACGACTATGTCTATTTCCGGCCGGATGCCGAGTTGATAGCTGCCGATCTGGATCGCCTGACGGAGGCCTTCGCCCGGGCGAAAAGCGCGGAAGAGCAACTGCTGTTCCTGGACCGGATCAACCGGATACGCAACCAGTTTACCACGCTGTACAACTTGTGCTATATCCGGCACAGTATTGACACGAAGGATGCCTTCTATACCGCGGAAAATGAATTCTTTGACAGCTATCTCCCCGTCTTCGAGTCCCGGGTCCATAGCTTCTATCGCGCCTTGCTCGAAAGTCGCTTCCGGGATGCGCTTGAAGCAAAACTGGGACATCAGCTCTTCGCGCTGGCCGAGATGCAGGTCAGGAGCTTTGACCCGGCTATCATACCCGACATGGTGGACGAAAACCGCCTGACTTCGCAGTACATGCAGCTCAAAGCCAAGGCCCGCCTGGAAGTGGATGGCCAAGTCTATAATCTGTCGTCTATTACGGCGCTGGAAGAAGGCCGCGACCGGCAACTGCGACAACGGGCCACCGATGCCAAGTGGGGCTTTTATGCCGGGCACCGCCAGCAGGTGGAGGACATCTTCGGACGGCTGACCGAACTGCGCACGCGGATGGCCCGCAAATTGGGCCTGAACAGCTTCATCCCATTGGGCTATATGCGGATTAACCGCGCGGACTATACGGCGGATGACGTGGCGCAATTCAGGGAAGCCGTCCGCCGGCACATTGTTCCGCTGGCAACAAAGCTCTATGAACGCCAGCGGCGGCGGATCGGCGTGGACCGGCTCCGTTACTACGACCTGACGTACCGATTCCCGTCCGGCAATCCGCGCCCCAAGGACGATGCGCAGACCATCGTGGCAAACACAGCCAAAATGTATCGCGAACTGTCGGAGCCGACGGGCCGGTTCTTTGATTTTATGCGGGAACACCAACTGCTGGACGTGGAGGCCAAAGACGGAAAGGCCACGGGCGGTTACTGTACGTTTATCCCCAACTACGGCTCGCCGTTTATCTTTTCCAACTTCAACGGGACGTCGGGAGATATCGTGGTGATGACGCACGAGGCCGGGCATGCGTTTCAGGTGTACAGCAGCCGCCGCCAGGTGGTGCCGGAGTATTACTGGCCGACGTATGAGGCCGCCGAAATTCACTCGATGAGTATGGAGTTTTTCACCTTCCCGTGGATGGAGTTGTTCTTCGAGCAAGCGGACAAATACCGCTACGCGCACATCATTGATGCCATGACGTTCATCCCCTACGGGGTGGCGGTGGATGCCTTCCAACACGAGGTGTACCGCCGGGCAGCAAGCGGTCCCCTACCCGACTTCAATGCGATCTGGCGCGAAGTACAAGCGGAATACATGCCGTACTACGACCCGGCGGGCAATGTCTTTCTGGAAGCCGGCGGTATGTGGCAGCGCCAAAATCATATTTTCCGGACACCGTTTTACTACATAGACTACACGCTGGCACAGATGTGCGCCTTCCAGTTTTTCTTTCGCGCACAGGAAGACCGCGCCGCGGCATGGCAGGACTATGTCCGGCTGTGCGAAGCGGGCGGGTCGGCTTCGTTTTTGGAACTGGTGCAGCTGGCGGGACTGGAATCTCCTTTTGACGAAAATGTCATCGCGCGTATTGCGCAGCGCACGGAGGCTTATCTGGAACAAATTGATGATTCCGCCTTCTAGGATCCGAGTCTGCTTTTACCGCTCAAAACACGATTGTCATGCTGAAACGCATAGTGAAGATGGAATTTGATCCGGCTCGTGTGCCGGAATTTTTGGACAACTTCCGCCGCAACCGCGCGCATATACAGGCCTTCCCGGGCTGCCGGCACTTGGAGCTGTTGCGGGACACGGAGCACGCCCATGTTTTTTTTACGTTCAGCGTATGGGATGATGCGGCAGCACTGGAAGCATACCGCCGGTCCGAACTGTTTCGCCGGGTGTGGGCGGCCACCAAGC
>JALVEF010000329.1 GCA_027031185.1 Saprospiraceae bacterium | reverse complement strand
GGATATGTATGCCGGTTTGCCCGGATTGATTATGAAGTTGGAAACCGGTACCTTTACCTATGAAGCCATTGACGTCCGTGTCGGTGGAGATACGGCCACTATCGAAATTCCTACCGCACAAAACTATATCACGACAAAAGCGTATTTGACGGGCGATAGGTCTAAAATTATGCTCAGAATTATGAAAAAAGTCCGGGAATTTGATGGGTACTGAACCGGCATCCCGGAAAAAGGCCTTTGCATTTATGTTAAAACAGATATTGGTTTGGATGCTTATGTTGGTACTTGCGCGACCGGGGGGCGCGCAAGTAAAGCTTGCCGGTGAAGTACGACTGGACGACGGCCAACCGGCGCCGGGAGCGTTTGTCAGTCTGGTATTGTCCGACTCCATTACCATCAAAAAGTTTACGGCTACGGACGGCACGGGCAGATGGAGCTTGGGGACGATAGCGCCCTGCGCCTGTCTGCTGCAAGTCAGATATCTGGGATATAAGGTGTCGTTTTATCCGTTGGAGCTGCCGGGCCGGGACAGCCTTTTTGTCGTCCTGCGGCTAACCCCGGAGTCGCTCATACTGCCCGGTGTGGTGGTCAAGGGAGATGCGATCGGCATCACCCGACAGGGTGATACGCTTAAATTCAATTTAAAATACTTCTCTGCCGGTGATGAAATTACACTCGGAGACGTGCTCAATCGCCTGCCGGGCTTGCAAGTGGACGAGAACGGTACGGTGACGTATCGCGGCAAGCCGGTAGAAAAGTTGTTGATACATGGCAAGGATGTGCTGGCCGGCAAGCATAAGCTGGCCACGGAAAGTATCCGGGCGGATCAGTTGGCCGGTGTGCATCTCATTGAGAACTACCGCGATGCCACGGATATTGAGACGCGCAAATCGGGCGTCACCGCCGTGGATGTGCGCATCAAGAAAGACGAGCTGGACAAGTGGTCCGGACAGGTAGCGCTGTACGGCGGATATGACAAGAAATGGCGGGAAGACGCCGGACTGTTTAAGCTGACCGACCGTCTCGGCGTGGCAAGTTTTATTAAAGCCAACAATACGGGCCAGGAAGCACTGTCCCGCCAAGATTACATCAAGATTCAGGGAAGTGATATCTTCCGCCGGCTTTCCCCCTACGGAGACCCGGATGACCTGTACCCCGATGATTTCAAAGTCGCCCCCCAAACCACCAAAAATCTGTATGCCATGGCGGCAGGCGGTTTCGACTATGATATACGACCCGGACACCAGCTTAGGGGCAACGTGATTCTTGGCAGCTTGTCCAGAACCGAAGCCCGGAACTTTATCCGGACCTTGCTTAACGGTGCGGGCGATTGGAGGGGTACCATGACCGGGGATATTTCGCATCCGCTCTTTAGTATGGATGTCGTCACAAAAAATAAAGTGAGTTCCTCCTTTTTTTGGTCCCTTGGCCTACGTGGCGGGTTGGAGCAAAAAGAAAAAACGGATCTTTCCGAAGGCCTGTACAATGTGACCGGCTTTAAGTGGACAAACACACACCGGGAGCATTCCCACCGGATAGCTCCGGAGCTGAAAATAAAGTACTTCCCCGTGCGCCGGTTGCACCTGATTGGGTCGGCATTGTATGAACACCGGCGGGCAAGCGTACACCGGATATTGTCCGATATCATCCCGATCGCGGGTGATACGGTACCGCCGGCCGACGGACTATATGTCCTGTCCCAGGATAAGTTGACGAAGGCGCAGACATGGCAGCAAGAACTGACGGCGCGCTGGGATCTGACAAATGCCTGGTATGTGCAGGCCGATGCCCAATATGTCGCCGGAAGAGCGCACCGTACCTATTACTCCCCTGATAATCAAATGTTTACGGCAGATATTATGTCAGCACAGCTGCGGACGACTTATAAGTTTTTGGTAGCGCTCGATACGACACATTGGTCGTTGAAGGCAGGCATCAGTCAGCTGCGCTACCACCTGAATCTAAATAATGAGACGGCTCGCCCCGCCCCCCAATGGCTTCCCAATTTGTTGTTGAAGTATTCGTTTAGCGCCCCTAATAGTATCAAAAGGTTTTTAATGTTTACCGCCCGGACAGATGCAATCGCGCTTTCTCCCGGCTATGGCGGCATGGTGTGGGAGCCACTGGATAGCCGGCAGGTCTTGTCGCCCGAAGCTGATTGGGCACATACTGAAAAGAATAACAATTATGCCTTGAGCTACCTGGATATTACTTCCAATGGCCGGTTTGTTTATGTCTTGTGTAGCTATACCGATCGGCGAAATTCGTTGGTCCGCGACTTGGTAGCTTTTGATGATTATTCGTTGGTGAAGTGGACACGGGCACCGCGTATGGAGAATTGGCTGGTCAGGTTTCATTACCGAACTCGCATAGCCAATAAGTTGGTTACCCATTTGCATTACCGAATGACAGATATCCGAACTTATTCCGCCCGCGACAATATACTCTCTGCCTGGCGGCAGCGACAGCACGAAGTCACCGTGTCGTTTTTCTCTGTATGGAAAAAGCCCGTGGGCATAAGATTGGAATATAGTTTTTCTTTGGGCA
>JALVEF010000328.1 GCA_027031185.1 Saprospiraceae bacterium | reverse complement strand
GGCCTTTTTGCCCCTGTTTTTGCAAAAATTTTCTCACGTAGCGCTGCTACGCATCGAAAATTTTCGCTTCAACAGGAACAAAAATGCCTATTTTATCCCTAAAAACAGGAGCACCTAAACAGTTACTACCGAATCAAAGTGACGTCCCCGGAATATACGCGTGTGCGCCCGTCTTTGAAGCGGATACGTGCCACCCATGCATAGACGCCGGGGGGCATGATTTTGCCGTGGTGACGACCGTCCCAACCCGGCGTGTGGTCTGTCCCCGAAAATAGCAAATCGCCCCAGCGGTCATATACGTCAAACTCCAGGATGGCATCTACATCGCGGTCGGTGTATATTTGAAACCATTCGTTGAGCCCGTCCCCGTTGGGACTAAAGGCGTTGGGTGCGAATATTTCGTCTAATTTGATCACCTTGACCATTTTGCTGGCCTGCAAAGTGCAGCCGTAGTCGTCCATGAGCAGGGCAGAGAAAAGCGTATGATCAATAGGCAGGGCCGTCACATTGGTGCAATCGGCGCAATCCACCAGGTCTGCCGGAATCCAGGCAATGCTGTCGGGTGTAAAGTTGGCCACAATAGAAAGCGGTAGCTCATAACCCAACCGGACGACGGAGTCGCCGGTAATCTCTACTTCTTCTATATTGTTGATATAAGTGAAATGCACCGTGACGGACGAGTCGCAGCCGTATTGTGAAGTAAAGGTTAAATCGTAATCCCCGGCCCGGGTGATGGAATCACCCGTGGGCAGCATCAGGACCTGGCCTTTGCATAGTTGGGTATCCACGTCAGTATGGGCCTTGGCCTGTACATCCAAACTGAAGTGGATAATGCTGTCGCAGCCAAATTCGGATACGTAGTTGAAGTCTTGGACGGTCGGTTGGGTAAAGACCTGGTTGTTCCACACCAAGGTGTCGCCTTCGCAGATGCCAAAGTGCATATCTTCATCGTAGGTGACAGGCATGCGTATTACCATGGAGTTGGTATTGTTGTCTTCGTCCAATTCCAATACGGTGTTTCCGTCTTCGGCCACGGCGAAAATGGTAAATTGGTCGCCGAGTGAAGTGGGTATAGTCAACAAGATGGACTGGCTGGCACTGTCGCCCAAGGGAATGCCGGACGCCAGTTTTTGGCTGCCGAGCAAGATGCCGTCCGGTGAGTTGGCATAAAATCCAATGTCAATACCGGCCGGCAAGTCGTCATTTGCGGGGTTGTTGACGATTGTATAGTCCAGCGTAATGTCGCGGCTGTCACAGTTTCCACGTAAGTCGTTAAATTTGACTGTGGCGTCGGGCAGCTCATTGTTAAAGACAATGGCGAACAAATTCAGCAGGACGATATCAATACCGGCAGTGATGGTGACATCCAGTGAAGAGGTACCGGACGTGATAAAGTTGCTGATATCGAAAAAGTCCATGTCCATGTTGAAATTGTTGGCTATTCCGGCAAAAGAATTGGTGCCATTGAAGAGCTGGCCTGAGGGGTTGAGTGCGTTGACAAGTTCATTGCCATTGATCAAAATACCCTCCGTGCCCAGATTGGGCAGGTCATCTCCTTCCCATGCGAGCAAACCCAACTTGGCATTCTGTGGTACGAGGATTTTCAGGCCGGAAATATTAAATGTGACATTGGCCTGCGCATAGCCTTTGAGTCCGTCATAGATTTTCAAGGTGTTGAGTGGCAGGGAGGGGTTTTCGTACACGACAATGATCGCCCAGCCGCTGTAAAGCGTTTGCGGGCAAAATTTGGCGGAATGATCTACGTCCAGTTCAGAGACGGTGTATTGGCCCTGACCGTGTGTCTGTAGCAATGTAGTGACATCGGTTCGTGCAGCAAAGAAAGTCTGAAATCCCGTGCTGAGCAATTCTTGGTCAGTAAATAATTGTTCCGCCTGAATAGTCATTTGATTGAGGCCGCCCGGGCCGGAGAGTTTGATTTCATTGTCGCCGGTGCCGGTTCCGGACCAATACAGGATGGCTTTTTTGATCCCGGTCGCTCCCGGCGGGAGTGAAAAATTGGCGCTGGAAGAAGACTTGTTGTCCTGGTCGCAGTCAAAAGAGCTGTCGGATGAGTTGCCCTTGGTGTTATTGGTATTGCCAAACATGGTAAAGTCATATCTCCCGTTGAAAACCAGATATTCCACGAGCGGGCTTTGGCCGTAAGTCATCCTGTGAGCCGGTAGCAAAAGACAAAGCAAAAAAAACAGACGGAGACGCATTTGTGGCGTATGATTTGGCTTTGTGTGCGCAGATGAAAACACATCAAAATTTTGGGATATTAGGAGTCTCAACCGTAACGAGGAAAATCGCCTTTATGTTATGATGATTGTGGATATATTCTCCCGGTCTAAGGTAAAAATCCGGGTATTGGTGACGGTATGTCAGATCTGTTTGCGCTCCCTGTTAGAACGGGCGAGTAACAGGGGCTGTGTCGTGCAACGAATACTTGCAACTGGGCATTAGCGTATAAGTGTGACGTCGCCGGTATAAGTCTTTTCCCGCCCATCCTTGAACCGGATACGTGCCACCCAGATATAGACGCCGGGCGGCATCCGT
>JALVEF010000327.1 GCA_027031185.1 Saprospiraceae bacterium | reverse complement strand
CCTGGACGGTTTTGTCAAGGATATGACAGATGAAGAATTGAAAGCCCTGGAAGCTTATATGATGAGCGTTAAGTGAGTGAAGTGAGCACTTCATATCCAACTATTTGGACGTAAGGTGGAGCCCGTATGGGCTTCGCCTTTTTTTTTGAGACAGGGTAGGGAATTGACTAAGTTATACGCTTTCACTATGTTTGCGCCGAATTGCAATTTTTTGGACTAAAGAGCTGGATGTCCTCCAGCTCTTACAAAACGGAATCTCACATGAAAAAGACCCTCTTCTTCTCGTTTTTGTTGGTCGTAGCCACTTTGTGGGTGGGTTGTGGCAGCGATAGCGACGACGCCAAAACGACCACCACCGGTACGACTACTACACAATCCACTACCGAGCAGCCTGCTCAACCGGCTGAAGAAACCAAACAAGACGAAGCTACTACTCAAGCTGGCGACGACCTGGTAGCAATAGGTAAAAAACTCTTTACTGACAAGACTTGCGCCACTTGCCATGCGCCCGACAAAAAATTAGTGGGTCCTTCCATCCAAGACATCGCCAAAATATATGCGGACAAAGGCGCCAGCATCGTGGACTTTCTCAAGCAGAAGTCCAAGCCGATTGTGGACACCGATCCGGGCCAGGTGTCAGTCATGAAAGCCAATCTGGACGGCTTCGTCAAGGACATGAAAGATGATGAACTAAAAGCCCTGGAAGCCTATATGATGAGCGTCAAATAAACCCGCGCGCTTGCAAAGTGCACTCCTGAAAAAGCGAAATCCGCCGGAGCGGATTTCGCTTTTGTTTTTTCGCTTCCTTTTTCTAACTTGCCGGGGCAAAGTCATTTGAAGGCGATTTTTTCACTAAATCTCACGGAATGAAAAGCAAACTTACGCTCCAAATCGGGCGCGCACTCCGGCATTTGTGTTTGCTGCTGTCGTTTGGGTTCATGACAGCAGGGATGATGCGGGCCCAGGTGACCGTCGAAGGTGTGGTCACCGATGAAATGACCGGCGACCCCCTCATCGGGGTCAGCGTTGTACTGAAAAACACCACCATCGGGGATGCGACCGATGTGGATGGACATTATCGCATCGAGTTTAGCGAACCGCGGGACGAATATGTGCTCCGGTTCAGTTATTTGGGTTATGTGCCGAAGGAAGTAGCCTATCGCCCCGCTGATATGGGTACCGTGGTGAATGTCAGCCTGGCACCGGATGTCATCGGTCTGGATGAAGTCGTGGTGACGGGTACTTCCGAACTGACGACCAAAAAGCAGTACGGCAACGCCATCAGCACAGTGGCTGCCGAAGAATTGACACGAGCCGGTGCCCTGGCGGTGGATCAGGCACTTTCCGGCAAGGTGCCCGGTGCGTTGGTCAGCCAAAACTCCGGCAATCCCGCCGGTGGCATCAGTGTCACCCTGCGCGGCTACTCCACTATTGTCGGCAGTTCTCAGCCACTTTACATCGTGGATGGTGTCGTCATTGATAACTCGTCCTCCGAGTTGATTGACTTGGGCGGATACACTCAAAACCGCCTGGTGGACCTCAATCCCGACGACATCGAACGCATCGAAGTCATCAAGGGGGCTTCGGCCGCCGCCATTTACGGCTCGCGGGCCTCTAACGGTGTCGTGCAGATCTTTACCAAGCGCGGCAAGACCGGCAAGCCCCGCATCTCTTTTGCTACCAGCTTAAACTGGAACAGCCTCCGCAAAGAGATCGAGGAGAATATGGAGCCCTTCCGCTGGGCCGAACCGGGCAATCCGGCCAATGACTCCCTGATTCCTACCAAGCGCTACAAGATGCAGGATTATATTTTCCGCACCGGCACGGGCACCAACAACAACCTCTCCGTCGGTGGCGGCAATAAGTCCACCAAGTATTATGCATCCTTATCATACCTGAAAAACGAAGGCATCATCAAAAACTCCAACTTCAGGCGCTATTCTGCGCGACTCAACTTGGATCAGAGCATTACCAAGTGGCTCAAAGCCGGCTTCGGTGTCAACTTTATCGCCTCCCGGAGCAAAGAAGTACCCAATGGCGGTATCAGCCAATTTTACGGGGTACTGACCGGCATGAACTTTAACCACAACCACTACAATCCCGAGCCGGACGAATCGGGCAACTATGTCAGCCCGCAGGGATGGGTGCCCAATCCGCTCGAAGCCATCAACACGTTTGACTTCGGACAGGATATTGACCGTGCCATGGGCCATATCAACCTGACCGCTACACCGGTCAGTGGGCTGACGCTCGAATATACCGTCGGTCTGGACAGATATGCCCATCATGCGCACGGTTTCTTACCGATCGGCGCCCACTATGGCAACCGCACCGGCTGGGCGCGTACGGCCCTCAAGACGGCTTTCTTGCTCAACCAAGACCTGAACGTCAAGTATCGCACCGCGATCACCGACCGCATCCGGTCCACCAGCTGGCTCGGTTTCTCACTCCAGCAGGACAAGTACTATACAGTGGCACAGACATCCGATCACCTGTCGCCCGTGGTCAACTCCACCGGAGCCGGTGAGATCATCTCCTATGGGGAGTCCACCGTCAAACGGGTCATTGAAGGTGCTTTCTTCCAGCAAAGCTTCGGCTATGCCGACAAGCTGTTTCTCACCGGTGCGGTACGTTTGGATGCCGCATCGCCGTTTGGTAAGGAGCAGGGCGTGGCCTTTTACCCGAAAGTCAGTCTCTCGTATCTGGTGTCCGAAGAGGGCTTTTGGAAAGATGCCATCGGCGACGTGGTCAGCACCGCCAAGTTGCGGGCCTCTTATGGTGAAGCCGGCAATCTGACCGCCCTGGGCGCTTATGAAAAATTTGCCAACTACAATCCCGTGCCGTATGGCGGAAAGACCGGGCTGAAGCCCAGTTCGCGCATGGGCAATCCGGGCCTGAAGCCGGAGCGTCAAAAAGAGCTGGAAGTGGGCATGGATCTCGGCCTGTTTGGCGACCGCCTCGGTCTGGAATTTACCTACTTCAAAGTCAACATCAGCGACCTGCTTCTCGAGCGCGTCCTGGCCCCGAGTACCGGTTTTTCCACGCGCTTTGAAAATGTAGGCACCATGACCAATAAGGGCCTGGAAGTACTCCTCAAAGGAGCCGTTTTCCAGACCAAAGATTTGCGCTGGGTACTGACACTCAACTATTCCAAGGTCAAAAACCGTGTGGACGGGATCGAAGGCGGTATTCTCAAGCTCCCCAAGAGTTTTGGTATTTCTGTCGCCAAAAACGGCGAACCGCTGGGTGTCATCAACGGCTACTACTTTGCGCGCGACGACCAGGGCAATATCATCTACGACCAAAACGGCTGGCCTTCGCGGGCCAAGGTCAACGGTACCAATGCGCGTAAAATCATCGGTGATCCCAATCCGGACTGGACCGGCAGCCTGATCAGCGACTTCTCGTTAAAGGACTTTGGCCTGTCCTTCCAGTTTGACGCCGTGCAGGGTTTTGATATTTTCAACTTTACGGACCGGGTATCATCCCGGCCCATTTTCGGCGGTGGGCCCAAAGATGCGGCCGAGATCCGCGGTGAACTGCCTCGCGGCTACAACAAAGCCGCCTACAATATCTGGGAGCGCTTCATCGAAGACGGTTCATTTGTCAAGTTGCGTGAGCTGTCCTTGTCTTACACTTTCCGCCCGCATGGTACCGTGGACCGGCTCAAAGTGTATGTGGCAGGGCGTAATCTGCTCTCTTTTGACCATTATTCCGGCTGGGATCCGGAAGTCAACACACCGGGGCAGACCAACGGCGTCCGCGGCTTTGACTTCAATGAAGTGCCCATCCCCCGGACCATTTCGATTGGTCTGAAAATGGACCTTTGATTCACTCACAAAAACAATCTTGCAATGAAAAATATACTTCACTTCATCGCTCTGGCCGGCCTGGTTATGTGGAGTGCATGCAGCCTCGACATTCCCAATCCGAATGCCGCCACCGAAGAGCAAGTCCTCAACACCAAGGACGGCTTGCTGGCCCTGGCCAAGGGCATGCAACAACACTATGCCACCACTACTTTGCCCCGCGCCATACTCTATCCCGCGGTTACTGCCCGTGAAGTGGCGGCCATGACGACCTTCTCCTCTCTCGAAGAACTCGAAGAAGGTGGCCCCCAACTCTCCGGCGAAAACGAACGCGTGACGCGCCTGTTTTCGGCGGCCATGAAGACCAAGGGGATGGCGGAAAGCATCCTGGACCATGTGGACAATGTGCAAATGCTGGACGGGACGCGTACCGGGCTTCGCGCTATTGCCGCGCTGTATCGCGGCATGTGTGTCGGCATTCTTGCTTACAATTGGGAAATGGTCCCGCTGAAAAACAGCGCTGACAACGATGCGGTTTTTGTCGATCGTATCGCTGCGCTGCGCGATGTCTCCGAACAGATGGGCAGTGCGCTGACCGGCATCCTGAATGAACCGCCCAGCGATGAGTTCAATGCGTTATTTGGCGGCCTGGATTTGGCCAATGCACTGCGCATGTATATAGCGCGCTTTTATCTGATCGCCGGTGATTACCAAATAGCCGGTGATATGGCCGGCAACGTGGACCCCAATGCGGATGTCTCCATGTTTTTCTATGATGCCAAAGATCCCAATCCCGTCTATTCCGCCATGTTTGAAGGTACCGTGCAATATGCGCCGCGCAAGGACTTCGGCCTACCACCGGCCTTGGCACCAGACCCGCAAGACAACCGCATCGGTTTCTACCTGGCCGGTGTCACCAGGGATGCCATCAAGTATCCGGCGGGAGTGGACAGCATCGTGGCTCCATTCTTCTCCGCTGCCGATGCCGGTATCCCGGTGTATTATCCTTCGGAAGCCGGCCTGATCAGAGCCGAGGCGCTTGCACGTTTGGATGACCTGACCAATGCCCAGATGGTACTGAATCAAGTCCGGGGAAAGATGCCCGGCGAAGATCCGCTTGGTATCGGCGCCGGCCTGCCTTCATTTGATGCCAATGGCGACAAGGATGCACTCCTGGCAGAGATCTATAAGACGCGGCGCATCGAACTCTTCCTGAGCGGTACCGCACTCGAAGATTCCCGCCGCTTTGGCCGGCCTGATCCGCCGATGACACCCGACTATTCCAGCGAACGCAATCGCAACTATTACCCCTATCCGGCAGACGAACGACTCAATAACCCGAACACGCCATCGGATCCCACCATCTGACGGCATGGACCGGCCTTTTGGGGCGGTATGGGTGCTTTTTGAGCCCCATACCGCCTTTTTTTTGTCCCTTTCGTCTGATTCCTCCTGTCAATTTATCCTTTACAGCAAAGTGTAAGGCGCACGAACACGGCTGATTGAATGTGTACAAAATAAAAATATTTTCTTTTTCGCCCGGTGCGTGGTTGTGGTATTAAAATTGCTTATACCGATTTGGTTTTCAATGACTTGGAACTCAGTTTTTATCATCACCGGTGGGGTCCGGTACAAAAAATAGAAAATGAGAAAAGTTTTTACGCTTATTTTGGTCACAGCTGCTGCGGGTGTTTTTGCCCAGGTAAAATGGCAAAATGCAGCACCGTCCAAAGACTTCGGCGACATACACGCGAAGACGGAGCAGACTTACGGAGTAGGCACGTTGGCGAGCGGCTACACGAATGAGAGCGACGCGGAAGCGGGCTTAAAGACGGAGCAGACTTACGGAGTAGGCACATTGGCATGCGGCTACACGAAAGAGAGCGGCGCGGAAGCACCTGACGTCCAAGACTGGGCAATTGCCCTTGGCGCCTCAAAGCTGTCCGGTTCTGATTTTAATTTATACCCGACCAACGCCACCGATATCGTCCACATTGACGCAAATGTACCCGGCCTGATCACCATCTTTGTCTTTGATGCACATGGTATCCGCATGAAGGCTGATCGCTTTGAAGGCCACTATGACCTGGACGTCAGCAATTATGAAAAGGGCTTGTACTTCGTGCGTCTGGGCCGCAATGGTCTTTACGTGTCGCAAAAGTTCATCAAACAGTAGTAAGGAATACAGTATGCTATAATCCCAAGAAGGCGTGACGGGGGTCACGCCTTCTTTTTTGCGTCAATACTTCCACGTGCGTTCAATGGGAATGTACAACAAGCGGATATCTTTGCCCTCGATGAAGAGCACGCACAAGTACTTTTGCGGATCCTTAAAATCTTTCAAAAATTGCTCAATTTCCGCCCTGGACATCACCTGCTTATTATAAAATTCCTCGGGTGAGGACATGAAAATATTCCACTCGCGGCGGTATTCCTTGCCCAAAATTAGCGGGACGCCCAGTTGAGACAGATCGCGCGTTGCAATAAACATCGGGTATTTGGTGACCCCTTCCTGCAAGATCCGTTGAGATGCCTGATACATTGTCTTGCCGTAGTCGTTTTTGATGGCATCGAGTAAGCCTTCGGGGACAAGTTCTTGTTTCATCGGTCAAATAATTTCGAGCAATTGGTCAAAGCGGTCAATCAGGCATCCTGCCCCCGTTTCGCGCAATTGCTCCGGTGAGCGGTAGCCATACGTGACACCGCAAGAAGAGATTGCCGCCCTTCGGGCGGCGTGGATGTCGTGCGTGGAGTCGCCCACCATAAGCGTGCGTTGGGGCGCCACATGGAGGTGTTTCAGAATGTACCGAATGCCACCCGGGTCCGGCTTACGCTCGTACCATTCGGGCACATGTCCCAGGACCATGGCAAAATGAGTGGCCAGGTCCAGTTCGCGTATAATGGCCTTGGTGTACTTATCGGGCTTGTTGCTGAGTACCGCCAATTGCATCGGCAGTTTTCCAAGCGTTTCACGCACGAAAGGGTAGGGGCGTGTGTGGTCCAGATAGTGCTTGTCGTAGTGCTCAAACAGCAGACGGAGCGCCTCGTCCAAATCGGCATCGGGGCCGAGCGCCTTGCGAAGCAAGCTGCGCATTCCCCCTCCAACCATGGCGGGCACCTGATCGTACGTCAATTCTGGAAGGCCGTAGTGCCGGAATACGTAGTTCAAAGCATCGCCCACATCATACATGGAGTTGACAAGTGTGCCGTCCAGGTCAAATATGATCAAGTCGTATTTCATTCTTGAAGTTTGAAGCGACCGGCCCTGGTGCATTGCGGCGACCGGTACCGGGGAGGGCATGCCATTCAAGTCATTCCCGGCCATCCGGCGGCGAGTATAAAACCTTTTGCCAAGCCTTTTGTTTGGACTTTGAAACCAAGCGTCTTATGGCCGCCACACAATCCGAATTGATGACACGTATCAAGCGGGCAATTGACACGGTGCGCCCCCACCTGCACGCCGACGGAGGCGATGTCGAAATCGTCGAATTGCAGCCCGGCGGCGTTCTGGTCGTCAAGTTTACGGGCGCCTGCCGTTCTTGCCGCATGATGGACAGCACGCTGTTTGCCGGCATCCACGCCGCCGTGACGTCCACGGTGCCCGAAGTGGTTAAGGTGGTGGCGGCTCCCGCCTGATCGTGCGAGAAATCTTCGGTGGCTGGTTTTGACGGCCTGACGAACGGTGCGGCGATGTCGTTGTGCCAAAAAATCGAATCATGAACCGTCTGCAACTTGCCTCCAGTCCTTATTTGCGGCAGCACGCAAATAATCCGGTGGACTGGTATCCATGGGGCGATGAAGCCTTGCGGCGCGCACGCGCCGAAGACAAACCTATCCTGGTCAGTATCGGCTATTCCACCTGCCATTGGTGCCATGTGATGGCTCGCGAATCCTTTGAAGATCCCGAAGTGGCCGAATACATGAATGCACTCTTTGTCTGCGTCAAAGTGGACCGGGAAGAGCGCCCCGACCTGGATGCCTTGTACATGGACGCTTGTCAAGTCATCGCCGGCACGGCCGGATGGCCGCTCCACGTATTTTTGACGCCCGACCTGAAACCCTTCCATGCCGGCACCTATTTCCCGCCGGAGCCGCGCGGTGAACTGCCCTCCTGGATGGAGACGCTCAATTTTGTGGCATACAACTTCTACGAAAACCGCGCCGCCGTCGAAGCAGAAGCCGAAAAGGTGATGGCCCGACTCCGCCGCGATGATAAAGGCTTTATTAGCAGCCTGCGCAAATTACCTAAACGCCTTCTTGACAAGTCTCTTTATCACAAAGTTTTAGAGTCTTTGCGCAAAAGCTATGATGATGTCTATGGCGGCTTCAGTCGCGCACCGAAGTTTCCCAACCTGATGATTCTGGACTTCCTCCAAAAAGCCCAACATTACTTTGGTTTTGACGAGGCCGGGCGCATGGTGGCGCACAGCCTGCGCCACATGCTCAACGGTGGCATTTACGACCAAATCGGCGGCGGTATTGCCCGCTATGCAACCACCGTGGACTGGCTTGTCCCGCATTTTGAGAAAATGCTCTACGACAATGCCTTGCTCATTCGTTTGCTGGCCCGTCAATACCAAATCACCCGCGAGCCGTGGGTGGCAGAAAAACTGGTACAGACCATCGAATGGCTGGAACGTGAGATGAGCCACCCGGATGGCGCTTTTTATGCCGCCCTCGATGCGGAGAGTGAAGGCGAAGAAGGCAAGTATTATACCTGGACCAAAGCCGACTTTGACAAGGCTGCCGGCAAAGACGCTCGGAGTGCCGCCAAATATTGGGGCGTCACAGCCACCGGCAACTGGGACGAAATGCCCGGGCGCAACATTCTCCACGTCACCTCCCCCGATGATGCTTTCCGCACCAAAGCCGGTACCGTCGCCAAACGCCTACTTCGCACACGCCTAAAGCGTGTGCAACCTCATAAAGACAAAAAGATCCTGCTCAATTGGAATGCGCTCACCGTCTCTGCGCTCGTCGCTGCCCGCCAGGCTACCGGCAATGAACACTACGGAGAAATGGCCTTAAAGGCGCTGCGTTTTCTGCTCAAACATTTCGTCAACAAGGATGGCCGCCTCTATCACGTGTGGACGGACGGAAACGCTACAACAGACGGTGTATTAAGCGATTATGCCCTGTTGATTGATGCACTTTTGAATGCCTACGAACTCGATTTCAACCGGCGCTTTTTGACCAAAGCGGAAGACTTGCTGGCCGTGGTGCTGAATGATTTTTCTGACGACCGCACGGGGCTTTTCTTTGGCACTTCATCGCGACAGACCGACATCGTCCTGCGGCGCCATGACATCTACGATGGCGAGATCCCGAGTGGCAATGCCATGATGGTGTACAATCTGCTCCGTCTGGCACTTTGGACGGATACGCCCGCCTTCCGGACCCGGGCGGAAAAGATGGTGGCGCACGCCAAAAAGTCACTGTTGTCCGAGCCGGCGTCTTTTGGCGCTTGGTGGGCGGCCTGTACCGCGTTGTATCCCGGCATATTGGAAATTGCCGTCGTGGGCGCCAATGCGCGCGAAAAGGCACAACGTATCCTGACCCGCTACATTCCTGATCGCATTATCGCTGCCGCCGCGCGTGCATCCGCCCGCAACCCGCTGCTCGCGCACAAGAAAGCGGCCAGGGATGCGCTCATCTATGTTTGCAAGAATTACACTTGTGACCGGCCCGTCACGGACCCGGATGTCTGTTGTTAAGACGGTCCACGGTCAAGGGTCCACGGTCAAGGGTTCACGGAGCAAGAAGCGGCCCGTGCCTATACGTCGTCCACCAGCCAAGCCAGCTGCGCGCGGGCGCCGGGCGCCCTCACCGGTATGCCAAACCGCCATCAGCGCGTGTCGCCCATCGGGAGAC
>JALVEF010000326.1 GCA_027031185.1 Saprospiraceae bacterium | reverse complement strand
CCCTTTTTGCACCTACCTTTGCCAAAATTTTCTCATGTAGCGCTGCTACACATCGAAAATTTTAGCTTCGGTAGGCACAAAAATGCCTATTTTATCCCTAAAAACAGGAGCACCTAAACAGTTACATGCACTCTAAAACGCTGGAGAAATGAAAGAACTCTCGGATCAAGCTATATTGGAAAAAGCACGTATTTGGACCCGCCCTCCTTTTGATCAGGCTACCCGTGAAGAGATACAGGCATTGATTGACGCAGGCGATATAGAGGAACTTCGAGATCGCTTTTATAAGCAATTGGCCTTTGGTACCGGCGGGATGCGCGGTATTATGGGAGCCGGCACCAATCGTATTAATAAGTACACTTTGGGCAAAAATACCCAGGGTTTGTCCAATTATCTACTCAAGCGCTTGCCCGGCAAAGTGATAAAGGTAGTCGTGGCCTATGATTGCCGCCACAATTCTAGGTCGTTTGCTGCTGCTGTGGCGGATGTATTTTCTGCCAATGGCATTCAGGTCTATTTGTTTGATGATTTGCGCCCCACGCCGGAGCTATCCTTTGCAGTGCGTCATTTGGGCTGTGATGCGGGCGTGGTGTTGACGGCTTCGCACAATCCCCCGGAATACAACGGGTACAAAGTCTATCTCGATGACGGCGCGCAGATCGTGCCACCGGCGGACGGAGAGATAGTGGATGAAATCCGGGCGCTATCGTTTGAGGATATACGCTTTGATGCGAACAGGAATTTGATCAAAACCATTGGAGAGGAGGTGGATGGTGCTTTTGTGGAGGTCTCTGTCGCGCATGGCAGCTTTGCGGAGGTGAATGGACGGGATCGGCTGCGCATTGTATTCACCCCACTGCACGGTACGTCTATCAAGCTCCTGCCGCGCGTATTGGAGCGGGCCGGATACACCGATGTGCACATAGTGGAAGCACAGGCTACGCCGGACGGCAGTTTCCCCACTGTCAAGTCGCCCAATCCGGAAGAGCCGGCCGCCATGCAAATGGCGGTGGCCATGGCAAACCGGATAGATGCGGATATCGTCTTGGGGACGGATCCGGATTCCGACCGTATCGCCATCGGTGTGCGCAACTTGCGCGGTGATATGGTCCTGCTCAATGGCAATCAGACAATGGTGCTAATGACGGAGTTTCTATTGGCCCGGTGGAAGGCAGCCGGCCGGCTGACCGGCGGAGAGTTTGTGGCATCTACGATTGTGTCCACGGATATGATCAAAAAGATAGCGGACGCTTATGGCGTGGAGTTGAAAGTGGGCCTGACGGGGTTCAAGTGGATAGCCAAGATGATACGCGAGGCGGAGGGCAAGCAAGCGTTTGTCGGGGGAGGAGAAGAAAGTTTTGGCTATTTGGTAGGCGATTTTGTGCGTGACAAGGATGCGGTGACGTCCGGTCTGTTGGCCTGTGAGATTGCCACCTGGGCCAAATCGAAGGGGAGCAGCATCTATGAATGGTTGCTCGAACTTTACGGGAAGTATGGCTACTACAAAGAGTTTTTGGTGTCGCTGGTCAGGAAGGGGATAGCGGGAGAGCGGGAGATCCGTGAAATGATGGAGCGGCTGCGCCATCATCCGCCCGTGCGCCTTTTGGATTCTGATGTCGTCCGGATTTGTGATTTGCAGCAGGGTAGCTGTCGGGATATAAGGAGTGGGGAAGTACGTCCTTCCGGTATGCCCCAATCCAATGTACTAGTGTTTTATACGGAAGCCGGAGACAAGATAGCCGTACGGCCGAGTGGGACCGAGCCCAAGATTAAGTTTTATTACAGCACGCATGTAGATACTGGTGCGGGTCCGTTTGACGCGGAGAGTGTGGCTCGCATAGAGGAGCGCCTTCAGGGGCGATTTGATGAGCTGCGTGATGAATTGGGCATTTCTTGACGTCCCGCAATTTCTGCCCGGCACGATGGTGGCGGATAATCCGTCAGGCCGCTGCCGTCAGGCGGGGACACCGTTCATGATTTCTTCGATTTCTTCTGCTTCAATGGGAATATCGGCCATCAGGTCCACCGGTCCGTTGTCAGTGATGAGCAGGTCGTTTTCGAGCCGGATACCGAGATTTTCTTCCGGGATGTAGATGCCCGGTTCGCAGGTAAACACGTTGCCGGCGCGGAAGGGGTCGTACCGGTTGGCCAGGTCATGGACGTCCAATCCCATGTGATGGGAGGTGCCGTGCATGAAGTATTTCTTGTAAGCGGGCTTGTCGGGGTCTTGGTTTTTGATATCTGCTTTGGTGAGCAGTTTGAGTCCAAGTAGCTCGCTTTCCATGATTTTGCCGACTTCCTTGTGGTATTCGCTGAGTGTATTGCCGGGGACGAGCATTTGTTTGGCTTCATTCATGACGCGGAGTACGGCGTCATAGACCTGGCGCTGGCGCTTGGTAAAGCGGCCGTTGACGGGGATACAGCGGGTCAGGTCGGAAGCGTAATTGGCATATTCGGCGCCGAAGTCCATGAGGATTACATCGCCATCACGGCACTGGCGGTTGTTGTCAGTATAGTGCAGGACGCAGGCATTTTTGCCGGAGGCGATGATGGGTTCGTAGGCGTGTCCATTGGCGCGGTTGCGGATAAACTCGGCGGTGATTTCGGCTTCGATCTCAAACTCCCAGACGCCGGGTTTGACGAAGTGAAGCACGCGCATAAATGCCTTGTGCGTGATGTCAATGGCCTGTTTGATGACTTCGACTTCGTAGTTGGATTTGACAGGTACCAGTTTTTTTAGGATGGCCTGTGCACGGTGATATTTGTGGGCCGGATATTTGGCCAGCAGTTGTTTGGTTTTGCGGATATCGCGCGTATCCACTTCGGAGGCGAAGCGGTCGTTTTCATTGCTATTGACGTAGATGCGTTTGGCAAGCAGGATCAGTTCGTTGAGTACCGTGTCCATTTCGCTGAGCCAGAAGACCTTCTGAATTCCGGAAATATTGCGGGCTTCTTCTTTGGTAAGTTTATGCCCTTCCCAAGTGGCAATATGCTCATTGGTTTCTTTGATGAAAAGGACTTCTTCGAATCCTTCTTTGGGGCAGTTGGGAAAAAGGGCCAGGACCGTTTCCTCCTGATCTATACCGCACAAATAGAACAGGCCGGAATTCTGGCGAAAGGGATAAAACAGGTCGCCGTTACGTGGCATTAAGTCATTGGCGTGAAAGATGGCGATTGAGTTGCGGAGCATCATGGAAGTAAACCGGGAGCGGTTGAGCTTAAACATTTCCGGATTGAGCGGTCGGTATCTCATGATTCGGCGTAGTTTTGGACGGATACGGATTGAGGGCGAAAGTAAACGGTAAATGGGCAAATAAACAAATCCTGCCGGACAAAAGTGGCAAAAAAACATCGAACTTTGCGTTGAAATGATTGTTGCAACATATATTTGCAATGCGTTTGTGTACGTACACAGACGGCTTGGTCTTGAGTAAAGGTCAAAACGCATATCATGATAATAGAGGAGCGGCTAAAAAAGATTCTTCTGCGAGTCGGTGAGCTGCAAACACAGGTGGCTGAGCTGCGCCGTGAGAATGAGACCTTACGCAAGGCCAATAAATTTCTGAAATTGGAGGCCGAGCAGGGTGAAAGCGCCCGCGTGGAGACAGCATACACTCCGGTGGCAGAAGATTGTGGTATTTCTAAGTCCGAATTGGCTGCGGTCAAGAAGGATATTCAAGCTTATATTGCGGAGATAGACAAAAGCATTCACTGGCTGAAAACATTGTAACGGTCATGGCAGACACGGAATTGAAGTCGTTGCGGCTCACCATAGCTGGTAAGGTCGTCCCAATCCGGGTCCATCCTTCGGAGGAGGCCATGATACAGGGAGTCGTAAAGGCGCTCAATGAGCAGATCAATCAATATCAAATAGACTACAAGCTCCGGGACAAAATGGACGGCGTAGTCATGCTGCTGCTCACCTATGCCATAGACTCCAAACGGATGGAAAATATCAAAGCCAACTCGAAAGTGAACGAGCTTTTGTCACAAATCGAAGAAATCGTCTCCGCATAAATCACTTTCCGCCCCGGATTTCCGTCTCGGTACTCCATATTGAACATGTAATGCATGGCGTATTCCCGCTTGTGGCGCATTGTCGCCAAGTGGTCATGCAGCAAAAACGACATCATTATGGAGCCGATATCACTCATCTCCGGCATCGTTGCCGGATTGGCCATAGGGTTTATTGCCGCCAAGTTTATCTTTGGCAAGATCAATCAAAGCAAAATTGATGAGATCAACGCCAAGTCCGACCTCTTGCTCAAAGAAGCCAAACTCACCGCCAAGCGCATCATTGATGACGCCGAAACCCAAAAGGAAAAAATAATCGCCAAGGCGGAGGCCCACCACGAAAAGATCAAACAGAAAAAAATCGAAGAGGCGCGCGCCAAATATGCCAAACTCAAACTCCAGTACCAGGAGTACAAGGCCCAGCAAAAAATCGAGCTCAAGGAAAAAGAGATGGAGCTCAAAAACTTTGAAAAAGAACTCGAAGAGCGACAGGCCTCCATCCAGGAAGAACTCGATGAGCTGGAAGATGAGCGCGCCGAGATCCAACAACGCGAGAAGGAGATCGCCACACTCAAAGCCTCGCTCGAAAAACAACAACGCATCTTGGCCGAAAAGCGCGAAAAACTTGAAAAAGCCAACGAGGAGCGCATCCGCAAACTGGAAACCATCTCCGGTCTGTCGCAAGAAGAAGCCAAACAGCAGATCCTCGAAGCGGTCAAGGCCAAGGCTGATACGGAGGCAATGGCCATCGTCAAGGAAGCCATAGAAGCGGCCAAGGCAACCGCCAACAAAGAAGCCAAAAAAATCGTCGTCCAGACCATCCAACGCATGGCATCGGAATACACTATTGAGAATACTGTGTCCGTATTTAAGCTGGACTCAGACGATGTCAAAGGCCAAATTATCGGTAGAGAAGGCCGCAATATCCGTGCTTTGGAAAGCGCCACCGGCGTGGAAATCATCGTGGATGATACACCTGAAGCGATTGTCATTTCCAGCTATGATCCCATCCGACGTGAAATCGCCCGCTTGTCTCTCCAGCGCCTTGTCGCCGACGGACGCATGCATCCGGCACGCATTGAGGAAGTTGTCGCCAAGGTCCGCAAAGAACTCAGTCAGCAAATCGTCGAGATCGGTGAGCGCACCGTCATTGATTTGGATATACACGGCCTGCATCCTTATCTGATCAAGATGGTCGGCCGGATGCGCTTCCGCTCCTCCTATGGACAGAATCTGCTCAAGCACTCCATCGAAGTGGCCAACTTGTCCGCTATGATGGCAGCCGAACTGGGGCTGTCTCCCAAAGCTGTCAAGCAGGCCAAACGTGCCGGCCTGCTTCACGACATCGGTAAAGTAGCCGAAGAAGAAAGTGAGCTATCTCATGCATTGTACGGTTTTGAACTGTGCAAAAAGTATAAAGAGCATCCGGCCGTCTGCAACGCCGTGGGGGCGCACCATGATGAAATAGAGATGACCGGTATCCTGTCTCCTATCGTGCAGGCCTGTGATGCGATTTCCGGTGCGCGTCCGGGGGCGCGCCGGGAGATATTGGAAAACTATATGAAGCGCATCAAAGACCTGGAAGAACTGGCGCTATCTCACGAAGGTGTACAGACGGCCTACGCCATGCAGGCAGGGCGTGAGCTTCGCGTAATCGTATCGGCGGACAAAACGTCCGACCAGCGTGCCGATGACCTGGCCTTTATCATCTCTCAGCAAATCCAGGAGGAGATGCAGTATCCGGGCCAAATACGGGTCACGGTCATCCGCGAAAAACGGGCTGTCTCCTTCGCCCGCTAAGCAAACGCTACACCGCCAACCACTGATGCCCGAAGGGTATCAAAACTTTTCCGTAACCGTTTAGGTGCAAAAAGGGCATTTTAGCGCAAAAACTAAACAGTTACCTCCAATTAATCATCCAACCGGGAGGGCCGCCTGGATGCGTGCGTGCCGGATGCCGCCGGCCAGCCGGACTCGCCCTCTACCAGAATCGGGTGATGATCTACAAAAACCACTTTCCCTTTGTTTTAATACAGAACAATGCCTACCTTTGCACCTGTTTTATGCCGGAGGGGCCGCGTGTGTGATTTTGCGCCGGGGTATTTCGGCATTTCGGAGTGCAAAACAGAAGCGAATGAATCGTCTTGTACCGGCTTTTTTTGCCCTGTTGTTTTTTGTGTTTGCGGCGACGCCGGCTGCCCGTGCGCAGCATGACGGCGAGGCGCCCGAGCACGGCACCGAGGCCCCGGCCGGGGAGGAGTTTAATGTAGGCGAGGTCGCCCTGCACCATATCGCCAATGCCAATGCAGTGCATATTTTCGGCGATTGGTACCTTCACCTGCCGGCCATATTATATGCGCCCGGGCACGGGTGGTCCGCTTTCCTGACAAGCAAGTTTGATGCACACCATCACGGCAATGGCACGAAGGCCATAGACCACTACGTCTTGATGCACGGCAGTATTCTGCGCATCAAGGATCCATCCTTTCCTTATGGGGAAGTGCCGGTCAGCGACTATGCCGTAGAGGAAGTGGAGAAAGATGGGAAGAAGCGAGATGTCTATTATGCGATCGTGGACGGCAAACGCTACGAACTGGATAAAAAAACAACCTGGGATGCCGGCATCTTGGGCGGGGGCGTCACCTCGTTTTATGATTTTTCCATTTCCAAGAATGTCTTTACGCTGTTTTTGACGCTTTTGCTCTTATTTTTTCTCTTCCGGCGGGCGGTGAAGACGGCAGAGGCCAACAGTGGCAAGGCACCGAGTGGCGTGCAATCCCTGCTGGAGCCCTTGATTGAGTTTGTGCGGGACGAGGTCGCCATCCCCTCCATAGGTAAGGATAAATACGAGCCGTATTTGCCCTTTTTGCTCAGCTTGTTTTTCTTCATTTTGGGGCTGAATCTAATCGGACAGTTTCCCATTATGGGCAATGTGACGGGCAACTTGTCCTTCACGTTGGTGTTGGCGCTGATTACGGCGCTGTATTACAATCTGAAGGGCAACAAGCATTATTGGGAACACATATTCTGGATGCCCAATGTGCCGACACCACTGCGGCTGTTGATTTTGACCCCGGTGGAGGCGCTTGGCATATTGATCAAGCCATTTACCTTGATGCTCCGTTTGTTTGCCAACATTACGGCCGGTCACCTGGTCATCGTGAGTTTTGTCGGGCTGATATTTATCTTCGGCAAGTCCGGTGCCAGCCTGGGCGGGAGTGTAGTCGGGATCATTGTCAGTCTGATTTTGACGATGGTAATGATGATCATTGAGGTGTTGGTGGCTTTTGTGCAGGCGTATGTGTTTACGCTGCTGGCTGCTTCGTACTTTGGGATGGCCACAGAAGAAGCCCACCATTGAAAAAAGTTTATGCGCCCGTTGGGCGCATGAGGAAGATACACGCAGCGCTTGCGTTGTGATTTTGAACATGAAAACCAAGTAATTATGACCGGTTCTATTGCAGTTCTGGGAATGGGCTTGGCGGTGGTCGGTGCCGGTATCGGCATCGGCTTGATCGGCTCCAAAGCGATGGAGGCCATTGCCCGCCAGCCGGAGGCCGTCGGAGATATCCGAAGCAACATGATCCTGACAGCAGCGCTTATTGAGGGTGTTGCCTTGATCGCGTTGGTATTGGGCTTCATTTCCTAAGACATTGTGGAGACAGGGCGGGGGAGGTGACGGTTGGTCCACTCCCCGCCCGCTTTTTTCACTTGGTTGATAGTCAAAAGGTAGCTGTTTAGGTGCTTCTGTTTTTAGCACAAAAACAGCGGGTACCTAAACAGTTACGTCAAAAGAGAGGAAAATGGAATTCATGTTTTTTGCAGCGGATTTTTCGCCGATACGGCCGGAGCCGGGGCTGATGTTTTGGTCGCTGGTCTTCTTTGTGCTTTTTTGGTGGTTGATGTCCAAGTTCGCCTTTAAGCCATTGGCCAATTTGCTGAAAGACCGGGAGCTGGAAATCCAAAATGCGCTGGACGAGGCCAAAAAGGCGCGCGAGGAGATAGCACAGATGAAGGCCGAAAACGATCAACTGCTGGCGCAGGCGGCGCGTGAGCGCGCCGCTATCCTGGATGAAGCCAAAAAGATGCGCGAACGCATTGTCAAAGAAGCCCAGGACAAGGCCAAGCAAGAGGCGGATAAAATAATCTCCGCGGCGCGCCAAGAGATCGAAAACCAGAAGCTGGCAGCCATTGCCGAGGTAAAAACCAAGGTCGGCGATCTGGCTATTGAGGTGGCGGAGCGCGTGCTTCGCAAACAATTGGCCTCGGATGCGGAGCAAAAGGCCCTCATCCAAAAAATCATTGAAAACGCCAAGCTGAACTGATCGCCGGGGCGCAAAACCATTGAGCTATGTCACTGCACCGAATTACATCCCGCTATGCAAAGTCGCTCATTGATTTGGCACGGGAGCGTGGTAGCCTGGAGCAGGTAAAAGGGGATTTCGAGGCCTTAAAGAAGGCTCTACAAAACCGTGACCTGTGGCTTATGGTCAAGAGTCCCATCATCCACGGGGACAAAAAGATGGAAATTTTCAAGGCAATCTTCGGCCAGACGTTTGAGGAATTGACGATGCTCTTTCTGAAAGTGCTTACCGACAAGGGGCGGGAGAAATTGCTGCCTGAGATCGCAGATGCCTTTTTTGAACAGTACCGGCGTGAGATGAAGATATTGCCGGTCAAGCTGACCACGGCTACGGCTGCCGACGAAGATTTGATAGCGGCCATCAAAGAAAAAATCTTGTCCTCCGGCTTGGATGTCAAGCGTGTGGAGGTGGAGAATATCGTGAATCCCGACTTGATAGGCGGGTTTCAACTGGAGTTTGGAGGAAAGGTATTGGATGCCAGTGTGTCCGGCCATCTGAACAAGCTCCGGCACAATTTGCGAAAGTAAAAACCACATATCATGATGGATGTAAAACCGGATGAGATATCAGGTATCATCAAGCAGCGACTGACGGGTGTCCAATCCGCTGCCGAGCTGGAGGAGAAAGGTACCGTCCTGGAAGTGGGAGACGGGATCGCGCGGGTCTATGGCCTGACGGGCGTGCGGGCCGGTGAATTGGTCGAATTTGAAAACGGCACACGCGCCATTGCACTCAACTTGGAAGAGGACAACGTGGGCGTGGTACTGATGGGTACGGCCGAGGGCATCAACGAAGGTTCTACGGTGCGGCGTACCAATACCATTGCCTCCATACGCGTAGGTGAAGGCATGCTGGGCCGCGTGGTGGATACGCTGGGCCAGCCGATAGACGGCTTGGGTCCCATCCAGGGCGAAACGTATGAGATGCCGCTGGAGCGGATCGCCCCCGGTGTGATCTACCGGCAGCCGGTGAAACAGCCGCTACAGACCGGTATTCTGGCGATTGACTCTATGATCCCCATCGGCCGGGGGCAGCGGGAGCTGATCATCGGTGACCGTCAGACCGGTAAGACCGCTATCGCGCTCGATACCATCATTAATCAAAAAGAATTTTACGAAAAGGGCGAGCCGGTCTATTGTATTTATGTGGCTTCGGGCCAAAAGGCCTCCACCGTGGCCCAGGTAGCCGCTACATTGAAGGAGGCCGGTGCGATGGACTATACGGTGATCGTAGCAGCGTCGGCATCTGACCCGGCCCCGATGCAGTTTTATGCGCCGTTTGCTGGCTGTGCCATTGGTGAGTTTTTCCGGGATACCGGG
>JALVEF010000325.1 GCA_027031185.1 Saprospiraceae bacterium | reverse complement strand
TAGGTACCCGCTGTTTTTGCGCTAAAATGGCCTTTTTGCCCCTGTTTTTGCCTTGTAACTGTTTGAGCACCCCTTGTTTTTGCGCTAAAATGGCCTTTTCGCGCCTGTCTTTGGTAAAATTTTCTCATGTAGCGGTGCTACACATCGAAAATTTTACCTTCGACATCCACGAAAATGCCTATTTTATCCCTAAAAACAGGAGCACCCAAACAGTTACTAAATTTTCTCACGTAGCGCTGCTACGCATCGAAAATTTTCGCTTCAACAGGAACAAAAATGCCTATTTTATCCCTAAAAACAGGAGCACCTAAACAGTTACGTACGATGAAGCAAAGAAAAACTAATAATAGGAAAAATCTTGATACAAATTGCGGATTTTGTGCCGACACACAAGCATGTAATAACAACGTAACACACTCATAATAAGCCACTTAACAACATCCAAACCTGCATTTTGTGCAAATCAACACACCAATCACGTAGGATAAACGACAAAATCGGGATCTGCGCACTGTCAAAAGTCCGAACCAAGCGATACTTGCCATACGGGCCGCTGCACTTGACGGGTCTCCACCCCGCGGGCATAGTCCAGGCGCACCGGATATCCGAATAGCAGCATGCGAAGCCCCACCCCGTAGCTCCACACCATGGGATCCCGGAAATACTGCACGTGCACTTGAATAGTCGGCGTGCCCGTGCCATCCGTGGCGGTCACCGTGGTGCTGTTGAGTGGGTTGGCCGGGTCAAAGGGCGACTTGCCGGACCACGCCACACCGGCATCCAAAAAGGCCACAAACTGCACATTGTTCAGGAAGGTACTGCGCGCCGGACGACGGGACAGGTAGCGAAACAGGGGCAGGCGAAGCTCCTGGTTGAGCAGCAGGAAGGAGTTGCCGTTGCGGGTATTCTGCTTAAAACCGCGAAGGTCGGCCACCAGCGTGCGGTAGGCAAAGTTGCCGGCCGGTACCGGGATATTCCGGTCATACTGGGGCAGAATCCAGTTGTTGGGCCCGCCCATAAGATAGAGGAGTTTTTCACGTCCGAAGGACGTCGCACCCGCCACACGGATAGCGGCGATGCTGTGCTTGAGCAAGCGCTGATAATGGCGCGCATCAAAGCCCAGGATGCCCATAAAACCCTTGGCGAGTGCAAACTGAAACTGGTCGGTCAGGTCAATATTGTACTTCTTGACCACCTCGGCATAGCACTTCATCCGCGTACCGTTTTTGATATTGGGATACACGTCCAGGCTGTTGTCAAAGACATATTCCAGCTTGAGACCGGCCCGCTTTTCGCGGATGATGGGACTCCAAAGTGCAAACGAGTCGGTACTCGCCTGCAACGCGCGGTCAAATCGAAGCGTAGCCGTGGCGCGAAAGCTCTGATAAATGTCCAGCGGGTACTTCCATTGCGAAGTAGCGATCACGGTCTGATTGCGCACCGTGCGCGGGATAAAGAAATTGGCGCTGTTGTCGCTATGGTTCTGGCGCAGCAGATACAGTCCGTATTGGCGATCCAGGCGGTGCTTTTTGTCCTTGTATTGCAAGAAGTACTCCATGCGGTTGAAGGCCAGATTGAAGCGGAGACCACCTTCCAGCTCATAGTCTTCAAACAGGTCTTCAAAATTGGCCTTCAGCAAGATACCGAGCGGCGGCGTGGTAAAGTCCTGCGGCGTGCCCGCATACGAGTCCAGCCCCCCGAACAAGAGGCTGTTGTCCGCTGTGGACGTAAAGCGATCCAGGCGGAAGCGGATGCGCATGGGCGTGATGCGCGAAGGCTGAAAGGCCGGCACGGGGCCCGGATTGACACAAAGGAAGTGATCCGGCATCCTTTTGGATGCCGATGGGTTGGGTGTATCGTTGATGCCCGGGGCCGCCATGTCATCAAATGGCGTGACGAAGTAGTAGCCCGGCGTGTCGGGAGGCGGGAGGGTATCCCGGTGTGCTTCCAATATCCGGGAGCGGCGCACCGGCGTGTGCCCGGGCAGACGGGAGACGTCCCGGATGTTCACCGCTTGTCCATGCAATGTGTCCGGGATCAACAGGTAGTCGCGTCCGGATCTGACCAGGTCCAGCAGCTTGCCATTTTGATAAGTCTGCCGCTCCACGGAAAAGGCGTAGTCGGTGACGGGTCGCGTCACCGACTGGGGGCGGATCACCGGCTCGGTGCGGATGGAGTCCACCAGGGTGGAATCCAGATCTGCAATAACCGAGTCCGCCGGTACCGTAATCACCGCGCCGGAGTGCATGAAGTAGTGTTTCAGATGGCCGACGACGCGATTTTCCAAGGTGGCCACTTCGCGATTGTACAGGCCATAGCGGTCGGACAAGTACATGATGCGGCTCGTATCCACGCCCATCGGCTGCCGCTCATTGGCAAAAGGCGTATGTGTGATTTGGACCAGCTCACCGGGCAAGCTGTCCAGATTGTAGTAAAACACATCGAAGTCGCCGATCGGCAGGATGGTATCCAGCTTGCGGTTGCGCAGCAGCGAGTCGGGCCGGTTGGACACAAAGACGATGCCGGGGCTATTGTTCAGACGGGTGACGTGCACATCCAGGTCATCCCAGATATCGGCGGTCAGGCGACGCGACTGGCGGTTGGACGGGTAGTACAAAAACAGGTCTGAAAAGCCGTTGACCGTGGCGGAGAATACCAGCCGCGCCTCGTCCACGAAGTCCAGCGCATGCACGTCCTGGAAGCCGGGGGCCAGCTCTTCCTTTTGCCATTGGCCGGTGCTCAAGTCATAAAATCCCAGATAGAGTTTGTCGCGAAACTTATACAAGATGGCCAGGCGATTGCCGGACGGGGCCCAGGCAAAGCACGGATAGTTGTTGTCCGGCTCCTGAAAGGGATTGCGCATTCCGGTCTTGAAGACGCGGCGGCGCTTGTCCGATGGCAAGTCTTGTACATAAAGCATCGCCTTGCCCTGCTCGTTCAGGCAATAGGCCAGGCGGCGCCCGTCGGGGCTGAGCGCGAGACGGGTGACGGGCACGCGATGCGGATTGCGGAAAGGAATGTTCCGGAAGTCCGACAGCGGGCGGCGCCCGCGCGTCACTTGTTCATAACGCTTCATGAAAAAAGTCCGCCACTCCGCGGTCAGGTCGCGAAGCGAGGTGCCATAGACATTGATCATAGCCGCTTCCAGACTCCGGTTCAGGCGGGTCAGGTGCACCAAATTGACCAAATTGGCCTTGCCGTAAGTCTCGTTGAGAAAGAAGAACATGGCCTGCCCGGCAAAGCCGGGCGACCGTTCGGCAATATCTACGAAGCGGTTGGCCCTGGAATCCGTCAGCTCTTCGTGCAGGCGCACGGTCATCGCCGGCGTCCACACGTCACTGATAAACAGCTCGAGTCCCTGTACATACCAGTCGGGCAAGTCCAGCAAGGCCGCGTTCTGGATCATTTCCTGCCAGGTGTCGCCGACGATCATATTCTGCAACAAGATACGGACCAGCCCGCGCCGGATTTGCTTGCGCAAAAACTGGTGGTCGCCGTTGAAATAGACGAAGATTTTATTCTTCTTGACCAGGGCACGGCCTGCGGCGCTCTCAAACTGCTCCTCATCGCCAATATTGCTCTGCTTGAGATCGTCCAAATCGGTATAGACCAGGATGCGGATCTTCTCGGACGGGAGGTACTCCAGGTAGTCGCGCACGTAATCAAAATCCACTTCCGCCAGGGCGGTGACCGTCTCGGCAATCTTGCGGCTCGTACCATACCACGTAGTGACGAAGTGCCGGCTTTCGTACTTCATCCACTCGTCGAAGTGCCAGTTGTGGTATTGGACGCGGTTTTTGCCAAACTCCACCTGGCCTTGCTGAGCATGCAGACCAAGTGAAGTGAGCAAAGAGACGACAAAGACAAGCGCGTATCGCATCGGCAATGGAGTTGTGTATGTAGTGCTGCCACCTCACGCGGCGGAACGCCGCGTAAACTTTTACATAACGGCGTTGTTTTCGTCCAAAGATAAAGCTTGTACGGCAAAAATGTGCTCCGTGAGCAAAAAGTAGGCAAAATGACACATCTGAAACCCGGAGATCCGGCTCCCGATTTTGAGGGAATAGATCAAAACAATGAGATAGTCCGCCTGTCGGACTTCAAGGGCAAGAAGCTGGTGCTGTACTTTTATCCCAAGGATATGACGCCTGGTTGTACGATGGAGGCCAAAAGCCTGCGGGACGCTTATGATCAACTGCGCGCCAAGGGGTACGAGGTGGTCGGTGTCAGCCCCGATCCCGTCGCACGCCATCAGAAGTTTGTCGCCAAATACGAGTTACCTTTTCGTCTCCTCGCCGACGAGGACAAGACGATCGCCAAAGCCTACGGCGTGTGGGGCAAGAAAAAATTTATGGGGCGCGAGTTTATGGGCATCCTGCGCACCACCTTCCTGATTGAGGACGGTATCATCAAGCACGTCATCACCAAGGTCAAGACCAAAGAACACGCGGCGCAGATTTTGGCGGTATAGCGCTACACCGTTGTACCGCTATACCGTTATTGAATAAGCCGCAATTATTAGAGTAAACTCATTGTTAATGACCGGGCGAAGCAACGCGCTGTGACAATTCATCGTATATTTGCGATAATAAATAAACACGCCACCGCCTGTGGCAAAAAACTTCGACGATGAAATACGCCTTTCTGTGGGTGCTGATGAGCACATTTGCGCTGCGCGCCTCCGCACAACACGCCGGCGCGCCGGTGTCCCATCCCAAAGTCACCTTCATCGAACTGGGCTCGGTGCGCTGCATCCCCTGCCAAAAGATGCAAAAGGTCATCAAGAAGGTAGAGGAAAAATACCCCAAGCGCGTCAAGACCGTCTTTTACGATGTCTGGACGCCCGAAGGCAAAAAGGCCTCCGAAAAGTTTGTCTTCGACCTGATTCCTACCCAAATATTCTTGGACGAAAACGGCAAGGAATATGCCCGCCACGTCGGTTACTTTGAATTTGAAGAACTGGAAAAAGTCTTGCTGCAAAAGCTCTGAGCTTCCTGTGGGGCAGTGGATGACCAAAACCAAAAAGTATGAAGTCCTTTACCGTTGTTTTGAGTCTTTTCCTGTTGATATTGTCGGCTTCCTGCAAGCAGGGCGGCGATGCCAAGGCCGGCACGAGTGGTGTGACGGCGGCCCGGACGGCCGGCGACGCACAAGCGGACAGAGTAGAGGTCATCTCCTTTTACGGGACGCACCGCTGCGTGTCGTGCATCGCGATGGAGGCCAACAGCCAATACACGGTGGAGACCTATTTCAAGGACGACCCGCGCGTCCAATTCAAGACGGTCAATGTAGATGACGAAAAGAACTACGACATCGCCGAAAAATTTGAAGCGGCCGGCACGGCGCTGTTTATCAACGTTGTCAAAGACGGGCGGGAAAAGCATATTGACCTGACGGACTTCGGCTTCACCCATTACGAGGACAAGGCCAAATTTGCTTCCCAACTGCGGGACAAAATCAAGGCCGAACTGGCGCAGCTATGATGGATTCACTTCGCGCGCTGATGGAGAGTGTGCACCTGCCCTTCCTGTCGGCCCTGCTGCTCGGTCTCATGACGGCGGTCAGTCCCTGTCCGCTGGCGACTAACATCACGGCCACGGCGTACATCTCGCGCAATATCACGGACAAGCGGAAGGTATTTTTCAGCGGCCTGGTCTATATGCTCGGGCGGGCGATCAGCTACACCGGCATCGGGCTGGCCCTGTACTTTGGCGCCAGCAAGTTTCACGTGGCGCGCTTCTTCAACCAAAACGGGGAAAAGGTACTGGGCCCGCTGCTGATTCTCATTGGTCTGGTCATGCTGGACGTCATCAAACTGACCCGCGCGGGCGGGTCGGGCATGCAGGAGCGCCTGTCGGAACGCTTCAAAGACAAGGGCCTGCTGGGCGCCCTCGTGATCGGTATCCTGTTTGCCCTGGCCTTTTGTCCGTACAGCGGGGCCATGTACTTCGGCATGCTGATCCCCATGACCATTTCTTCAGCCCACGGCCTGTACCTGCCCGTCGTCTTCGCCCTGGGCACGGCCCTGCCGGTCATCATCTTTACTTATCTGCTGGCCTTCGCCGCCGGCAAGGTGGGACTGTTCTACAAGCGGGTCGTCCAAATCGAGCGCCTGACGCGCAAAATCGCCGGCATCGTGTTTATCCTGGCCGGGCTGTATTACATCGCCATTTTTGCGGGAGGATTGTTTTAGGGGAGGAGGTACCGTAGTGCGCATGATATTTTGTACTGAAAGCACGTTAAACCCCGAAACAGAAAATCGAACTTCCAACACTCACAGGTCAATATACTTTGGAAAAGGTAACTGTTTAGGTACCCGCTGTTTTTGTGCTAAAATGCCCTTTTTGCCCCTGTTTTATCCCTAAAAACAGGAGCACCTAAACAGTTACTGGAAAAGAATAAAATCAAAAAACGCTATCTTTGCATGGGATGGCAGAAAGAGCACATATCACACCAAAAGTATTGAAATGGGCACGGGAGTCGGCCAAAATATCACCGGAGCGCGCTGCCGCAAAAGTTGCCGTGCCAATTGATAGACTGTTTGAGTGGGAAGAAGGAAATAGCTACCCAACGATAAGACAAGCCAAACTGCTGGCCAAGATGTACAAAAGGCCGTTCGCGGTACTTTTTCTGCCTGACATTCCGGACGATTTTCAGCCGCTACAGGATTTCAGAAAGAAAGGGGCAAAAGAATTGACAACCGCCTCCTTGTTTATTATCCGCGAGATTCAGCAAAAACAATCCTGGATACGTGAGTATAGAATTGATAACCAAGCAGAGAAGCTGACTTTTGTAGGAAAATTCACCCGGAATGACGACCCGGCTTCCGTAGCACGAGATATACTCAAAACATTGGAAATCACACCTCCCGCCTACCACTCCAGCCCACTGGCGGAGTGGATCCATAGTGCAGAGAGAAAAGGAATCTTTGTATCCAGAACCAGCTTTATTCACCCAAAGCTAAAAATAGACCCGGAAGAGATTCAGGGATTTGCGATCGCAGACAAATATGCCCCCTTTGTATTTATTAACTCAAATGACTGGAAAGCAGCGCAGTTATTTACGCTCGTTCATGAACTGGCGCATATCTGGATTAACCAATCGGGCATCTCTAATGAAATCGAATCCCTGTCCAACAGCACACGCCGCAACAACAGAAACAACATAGAGCTATTCTGCAATGATGTAGCTGCCAATGCTTTGATGCCAAGTAGTTTTGTCAACAGCATCAACCCTGAAATATTTTCCGATATAGATGGCGTCTTCAAATTGGCAAAAGATACAGGCGTGAGTACCTTTGCCTTGCTGATTAGAGCCCTAAATCTCAACATAATTACGCCTAAGACATACAAACAGCTTAAGAGAAAAGCAGAAGACAGATTTAGTGAACATTTGGCGAGAAAAATTGAAAAGGACAAAAACAAAAAGAAGGGAGGGCCGAGTTTCTACTTGTTGCGTTTACTCAGAAATGGACGCGAATTTTCCCAAATCGTTCTGGACGCCTATCACGAGGGAGGCTTGGAACCGACACAAGTCAGCAGTCTGCTAAACGTAAAAGTTAATAAATTACAGAATCTGGAAGCACAGATGTACAAATGACAAATTCCCAAAAAACATATTGCTTAGACGCTAACGTTCTCATCCAGGCCTGGCAAAAATATTACGCCCCGCGATTCTGCCCCACTTACTGGGAAGTTTTGAACACTTTGGGGAAAAGAGGAGTCATTTTTCTTCCCGAACTAGTGTATGAAGAAATTGTCCGTACCGAGGATGACTTGTCAAAATGGGTAAAATCCAGTGACATTGAAATCAGAAAAATGGACGAAAGCGTAACCTTTTGCTTAAAACACATATTTGACGCCAACCCCATTCATAAGCATCTTGTGGACAACATCAGGGGCCGATCGCAGGCTGACCCGTGGGTTATCGCACACGCTATAAAAGAAAATGCCATAGTCGTCACAAAAGAAAAAAAGATCACCGCAGCGAGCTCAAAGCGAATAAGAATACCAAATGTTTGTGACAACATGGGAATAAAATGTATAGATGATTTCCAAATGATTACAGAATTAGGCTTAACATTTAGCTGCACAATCGGAAAGTAAACTGCGCCGCCATGGGGTACAGTCTTGCCCCCGGCCGTTCGCTATAAAAGAAAATCAAGCGCCTGACGCGCAAATCGCCGGATATATGTTTAGCCCGAATGTAGTGCACTTTTAGTCAAACCGCACACCAAAAAGCAAAAAAGTTGCTGCATCGGGCGATGCAGCAACTTTTTTTTGGATGGAGTCAAAGGCTCAATCAGCGACTCATGTCATCGTAAGTCAGTGACAAGAAGATCATCCGTCCGATCCACGGGCCGCCGATATTGGTGCGGTACTCCTTTTTGAGAATATTGGTCGCACCCAGTTTCAGCGTGGTGCCCAGGGACTTGATGTGATAGCTGACCTGGCCGTTGAGGCTGCCGTAGGCCGGGACGGTGCCGCTACCGAAGGAGTTTTGCCAGTAGAAGGCATCCTGCCACTTGTAATTGATGCCGAAGCCCAGGTTTTTCTTCTTGCCCAGGCGGTGATTCTCCAAGCCCAGGAAGAACATGATTTTGGGCGTATTGAAGCCGGCTTCAAAATTCTCATCATTGGACGAATAGTCCTGATAAGAGACATTGCCGTTGAGGTCAAAGTGGTTGGGCAGTTTGTACAGCAGGCCCAGGCCGATGCCGTAAGAGGTGATCTTCGAATCCACGTTGTAGAACGGGCGGAAGGTCTGGCCGGGCGGGATGGGCTGCCCCTTGTGATAGACCGTGTCCATATTGACCACATTAATCTGGGAGATGAAGTCGTTGTAGATGTTGTAATACACGTTGAAGTCCGCCATCAGTTTTTCGGCGGGCAATCCCTTGTAACCCACTTCAAAGGCCATCAGCCGCTCGGGACGGATGTAGTCCAGGTCAATGGTCTGCAAATACTGCATCCAGGTGGTATCACCGGCCAGCTGGGCGGCGATGGCGCGGTCGTAGGACTTCTTGGTCCAGACGCGGCCGTTGTGCAAGCCGTAGCGCTCGGCATTCTTCTTGGCCGTGCCCACCAGGATATTAGTGGTGGGGAAGTAGATGTACAACTCCTGCGTGCTGGGATTGCGGAATCCGGTTTGGAAGGAGGCACGGAAGTTGTGCTGCCGCTTGGCGCCGGCGGAATAGACCAGGGCCAGCCGCGGTGTGAAACTGCCGTCGAAGTTGTCGTTTTTATCGTAGCGGAGCGAGGCCGTCAGCTTCAGCTTCTCATCCATCATCTTCTTGCGCACCTGGACGTAGCCGCCCACTTCATTGATCTTGATGCGATGATTGACACCGGTACCCTCCGGGTCTTCGTTGAAGACCGTCCCGTCCGTAAACAGGTCATACTGCCGCCAGTTGCCACCGATCTGCAAGCCGATGGCATCGCCAAACAACGGAGAAAGATCATAATTGCCTTCGACATGGCGCAGTTTGGAGTTGTCTATAAAGCTGGCGCCGCCCCGCTGGAAGTATGAGCTGCGCACCCGCTCCACAATCGTATTAAACTCTGGCGTACCCGGCGCCGGGGTGCCCGCATCGGCGGCCAAGCGTGCGACCTGGTGCAATTGCGCCTTGATGGCATCGGGGATGTGCGCCAGGTCAGGGATGAGCGAATCCACCAACATCAGCTTGAGCGCGCCGCCGATATACGTG
>JALVEF010000324.1 GCA_027031185.1 Saprospiraceae bacterium | reverse complement strand
CGTGAGAAAATTTTTGCAAAAACAGGGGCAAAAAGGCCATTTTAGCGCAAAAACAGCGGGTACCTAAACAGTTACAAGATAGTAACTGTTTAGGTGCTCCTGTTTTTCGTGCAAATACAACGGGTACCTAAACAGTTAGTCAAAGAGTCACGTTTTAGATGGGGGCGGAATGGCAGGCTTGCAATCGAAAAAAGCCCAAAAAGGCCTGGATGCAGCGGTGGAAGCGCACCAAATCCTACAAAAAGGTGGTAAAATTTCAGGTAGCACCTTAAAAATTACCGGTAAAATTTCAGGTGGAACCTGAAAATTTGCTAATATTGCGCTACTTTTCACTTATTCGGATTGGACAATCCGGGGGTAAATGCTTGAAAACCAGACCGATTATGGTAATCCGGCTTCGCTCCAAGTGCGTCAACGCTTCGGTTCGGCGTACGAAATGCAGCTGAAGTGCGGTTAAGCATTTTGGGGCGGATAATCGGCTCTCATACCATTACTAAATATCACCAATCAGGTGGCAATGGCACTACCCTGAAAGGTAAGACGAACGCCATGACAGTCTGATAAGTAAGTTTTATGTACATCCAAAGACAAATAGAGACGCGCATTGAAAACCACTTGCAAACGAGGTCGGAAATTCTTGTGATTTATGGTGCAAGGCAAGTTGGTAAGTCCACCTTAATCAACAGGGTACTTGACGGAGTCGGCCTGAAGTTCCTTAGAATCAACGGCGAAGAATTAAGATACCAAAGAATTTTTTCCGGGAGGAATTTTGCCCAAATGGCCGGTGTGGTGGAAGGATATGACGGCCTTTTTATTGATGAAGCCCAAAGTATCGAGAATATCGGTGTGAATATCAAGATTTTACATGATGCCATGCCGGAGCTAAAAATTATTTTAAGTGGCTCTTCCTCTTTTGAGTTGGCCAATCGTGTAAAAGAGCCGTTGACCGGACGTACAAAAACTATTTTGCTTTATCCTCTGGCTTATAAAGAATTGACAAATGTTTTTAATGACTTTGAGTTAAAAGAATATATAAAAAACTATTTAGTGCTCGGTGGTTATCCGGGTATATTTACATTAGAGAACAGAGTACAAAAAGTCAGGGCCTTGAGCGAATTGGCATCGGCTTATTTGTTTAAGGATATATTTGCTTTTGCTTACCTGAAAAGTCCGCGACTGCTGAATAACTTGCTGCAGATGTTGGCTTTTCAGATCGGAAATACCGTCTCCTTACATGAGCTCTCGAAATCACTTAAAACAAGCAGTGACACCATTGGGCGCTATATTGATTTGCTGGAAAAGTCATTTATTGTATTCAGGCTTTCCAGCTTTTCCAGAAACTTGCGGAAGGAAATAAAAAAGAAGGATAAAATCTATTTTTTTGATTTAGGCATTCGCAATGCCATCATCGGCAATTTTGCAGATATTGACGAGCGAAATGACATTGGGGCACTTTGGGAAAACTTTTTGATCGTAGAAAGACTCAAACAAATTGAGTACAATGACTTGATTCGCAAGTCCTATTTTTGGCGAACTTATTCAGGGAGTGAATTGGACTATGTGGAAACTTATGACGGTAAGATTGATGGCTATGAGTTCAAATGGAAGAAGGAAAAAATGCGTCCCCCGGATGCCTGGACCAGTAAATATCCGGAGGCAACTTACCATGCTATCACACGAAATAACTTTTTAGACTTTGTTCTGGCTTCGGATTTTTTTCGTGAGAAATAAGCTATATTCTCAAAGTGAATTGTATTGGGACGCCTTAACGGTTTTGTTGCCCGCTGTTTTTGCCGGCGGGCGCCGGCAAAAACGGTCGAAGGCAGAAATGTAGGCGAGGAAAATGGAATTGTTCCGCATTCAGTTTTACCTTTGTCGTCCGCCAAAGCGGTTGGATGAGGGCCAACCAGTCCTCGATGCAAAGCGTTGAACTAACCCAAGCAACACAGATCTATGTTCAAAATAAAAGGCCTCAACAAGGCGGGCGTATTCAAGCAAGTGGAGCGCAAGCTGCGCAACCAGGGCTTTCGCTTTGTGCGCACCGACTTCGACCGCCCGTGGGGCGGTTTCTTCGCCATTGAAGAAAGCCAGGCGGAGCCGTTTATCCGCAAGTACTTTCCGGACCAGGATGCGGCAGCGCTGGCCCAGGGTGGCAAGCTCAGCCCTAAGATTCTCATCGTGGCTCCGCACAAGCGCCTGTCGTGGCAGTACCATCACCGGCGCGCGGAATTGTGGCGCGTCATCAACGGCCCGGTCGGCGTCATCAAAAGTGCCGATGACAAGCAGCGGGGGATGACCATTCACTCGCGCAAGGATACGATTACACTGCGGCAGGGAGAGCGGCACCGCCTCGTCGGACTGGATGAGTACGGCGTGGTCGCCGAGATCTGGCAGCATACGGACCCGGCCCACCCGTCCACAGAAGAGGATATTGTGCGCCTGCAGGATGATTTCGGTAGATAAAAAACCGTGCGTCTTCGACGCGACCTTTTCCCCTTTTCCCTTGCGTCGGACGGGATAGGCGCGTATCTTTCGGGAAAATATTTCACATGACGTGGCAAAGGATTTTGATGGCATTCGGC
>JALVEF010000323.1 GCA_027031185.1 Saprospiraceae bacterium | reverse complement strand
GTGGTGACCCGACCGACACTACCGGTTTTGTTACTTTCCCCGTATTTATCACCGGCAGCCCCCCCGATCCGGCTAATCAATACCAATTGGATATCACCGTGTCGGACACCATTTCCGGCACCTTTCCCGTCCATGTCAACATCACCAATGTAGGGGATTCCATCTCCGGACCAAATGACAAAATCCAGATACTCCTCTCTGCCGGTATCAGCTATGTCACCGGTAGTGCATCAGCCAACAACTGGTCTCCCGGCGAGCCGGCCATCACCATGAACAACGGCATCACAACTCTGGAATGGACATTGCCGCCCGGCATGACGAAAAACACCTCCCAGGCATTCGACTTTATACTGTCCTCTTTGGATATCGGATGCGGCAGCGCCGGCTTCCAACTGGGATTTACCACCATTAGAGAGACACAGCAGTTCTGTGCAACCACGGGTGCCAACTGTACCGTAGGTACCCCCACCGGTGAGCTGAAAGTATTCGACCTGTTCAAACAAGGAAGCCCCACCGTCACGATTGACGCTTCGATTTCGGATACACTCTGCGCACATCAGCCTGTCACGCTGATCGCCAACGGCACCACCGACATTACCTGGATCAGCCTGCCCACCGGCGATACCATCGCCACCGGATCACCGGCCACTTTTATTCCCGACCTGGGCATTACGACACTCATCGCCACCGCCACCGGGGACACGTGCAGCGTCAGCCATGACAGTTTGCAAGTCACGGTATTGGAATCGCCCCAGGTCAGCCTGCCCCAGGATACGACCATATTTGAAGGGGACACTATCCAGATCAGCGGGACGCTGATGACCAATATCCCGACCACCATCCAGTGGTCCCCCACGGCCTATTTGAGTGATACGACCATCGCCGATCCGTTCGCCTATCCGCCGGCGACCACCACGTACGTGCTGACAGCCACCGGCAATACCGGCTGTGTCGCTACCGACAGTATCCAAATCACCGTCGTCCCGAAAGTGGACACGCTCCCCTGCCCTGTCTTTTACATCAATCAAGACTCGGTCCACTATACCGTCGTATGCGGCCTTCCGATGGACTTCCCCTTACCTGTCAACGCCGACAGTCTGGCCAATTACCAAATCTATGTGGACGGTGCCGACGTGACCGGTCAAATCAATGCCGGCACGGACTCCATCGGCGTATATGACCTGACCGGCATCAACGGACAGACCGGGCCTTTCGACATCCAATGGGATTTCAACGACTCTACTTATCAGGCCACTGCCCCGGATCTCTCCGCCCTGCTCACACAACTCAATGTGTGGGACACATTCGGCAATTGGTACTTTGACGATATCAACGAACAACTGCACGGCGGGGCCGCCTTCCATCAATACGGCGATTTGCATATCAGCAACGGCAATGGCTTTGACTTACAAACCGGCTATGGTACATCGCTCTTCTACGGGCTTTCGACCATTTCCCTGACAGCAGGTACGCATCAAATCATCGCATTCAACACACAGCAAGTGTGCGCCGACACGCTGACCGTGACGGCTTCTTGCGAAAATTATAATCCCGGCACCAACAATGACAACTGCATCGCCAGGTCCATTTACATAGACGAGACCGTTACCTACTGCTATGATCCTGCCAACCTACCCGGCCAATTGCTCAGCATGACCAATCTATGTGACGCGCATGGCAATGTGGAATACACTTTCAGCGACACAACTTTCTGCATCGAATACAAAGGACTCGAGATAGGCACGGACTCCGCCTGCGTGCAATTCTGCGATGAATACGGCCTGTGCGACACCGTCAACTTCTGCACATCCGTCATCCCTTACGATGGCCTGCCCCTTATCAACGATGACAGCACTTGCACCTATATGAACACACCCACGGTGGTGAATATTCTGGCCAACGACTCCACCTGGGGCGGTATTGACACGATTTATTTGGTCAACGACCCACTCAGCGGGCACATCACACTCAACCCCGACTTATCCGTCACCTACACGCCGGATCCGGACGTCTGCGAGCGCACCGACCAAATCCAGTACATCGTCTGCAACGACAACGGCTGCGATGACGGTTTCATCAATATTTGCATCCTATGCGACGACATTGTCGTTTTCACCGCAATGTCTCCCAACGGGGACAGCGTCAATGACTACTTCTACATCTCCAATATCAAAAAATTCCCGGACAGCGAAGTCGAGATTTACAACCGCTGGGGCAATCGCGTCTTCCGCGGCAAAGGATATCAAAACGACTGGGGCGGCAATTGGGTACACAACACCGTCGTCCCCGACGGCACCTACTACTATATCATTCGCCTCAACGACGACGGACACCGGATTTTCAAAGGTTACCTGCAAATACACAGATAAAGTACAACAATCGCCAAATATCGTATTGGGTAAAGAAGTTGTTGTTTACTTTCATCTATCGGAGCGTAGCTCGCAAGAGCTTCGCTCTTTTTTTGTGTAACTGTTTAGGTACCCGCTGTTTTGGTGCTAAGAACCGGAACGAATTTGCCGGTATTGGCAGCGCCAAATTTATATGGCACATGGGATGCCGGACGGGCGGGACGGTGTGGGGCTGGT
>JALVEF010000322.1 GCA_027031185.1 Saprospiraceae bacterium | reverse complement strand
TTGACGAAGAGATTGGGCAAATTTGCCGCAAATAAACTCGTAAACCGGTTTGATCTGTACATACTGGCTTCAACAGGAACAAAAATGCCTATTTTATCCCTAAAAACAGGAGCACCTAAACAGTTACGTTTTATTTTGGATGAATGTCGTGTGTTGAACTGCCCCGCACTAACTTGCTTTGCTTGATTTTGGCTTTGGTCCTTCCGCTTAGGCTTTTTGCATGATGAGTGTTATTTGGCACGCATCTTTGGGCAAGTAAGTGCGGGACGGTTTAACTGTCCCGCACTTACGGTTTGATGGCCCCGCTTCGACTTCGCCCTTCGATTTCACTCCACTTCGGCGGTTCGACGTCGCTCAGTTCGACAGGCTCACTGACCACACCGCATCGCAAGCTCGGTTCGGCGGTGCTCACCGACCACGGCTCGGCAGTCTCAGTTCGACAAGCTCACTGCTCACACCGACCGCAGTGGCCAAGGGCGTCGCTCAGCGACCAAAGGTCAACGGTCCAAGGTACCTGGTAGTGTCAGGGGTACGTGCGGGGCCGCTACGGTCGGTGAGCGATGGGCTGAGCGGAGTCGAAGCCCGGAGTCGAACCCCACCGTTGTCCCGTTATCCCGATACACCGATACACCGATACACCGATACACCGTTATCCCGTTACACCGTTATCCCGTTACACCGTTATACCGCAAAATAACCTCGCGGCGGACACGCCGCAAACTTTCCTTTCAAGAAAAGCGGCGCATGAAAAAAAAAGCCCCCCGCCGGAGCAGGGGACTTTGGTATTAGCGTTTTGAAGTGGCTTTACATCATGCCCGGCATACCGCCACCCATTCCGCCTGCAGCTGCGGCCGGTGCCGGCGGTTCGGGCTTGTCGGTGATGACACATTCGGTGGTCAGCACCATGCCGGCGATGGAAGCGGCATTTTCGAGCGCAACGCGGGTCACTTTGGCCGGATCAATGATGCCTGCCTTTTTCATGTCCACATACTTGTCGCGGCGCGCATCGTAACCGGTATCGCCTTTGGACTCAAAGACCTTGTGGAAGACTACAGAACCGTCAATACCGGCGTTTTCGGCGATGGTGCGGATGGGCGCTTCGAGCGCTTTGCGGACGATTTGGACGCCGATATCCTGGTCTTCGTTTTCGCCCTTGACGTTTTTGAGCGCTTTGATGGCTTTGACGAGAATAGTACCGCCGCCCGGCACGATGCCTTCTTCGACGGCAGCCCGTGTGGAGTGCAGGGCGTCATCTACGCGGTCTTTTTTCTCCTTCATCTCCACTTCGGTAGGCGCGCCAACATAGAGGACGGCTACACCGCCGGCCAGTTTGGCCAAGCGTTCTTGGAGTTTCTCGCGGTCATAGTCTGATGTAGTGGTCTCAATCTGCTGGCGGATTTGTTTGATCCGTGCTTCGATGGCCGATTTTTTGCCCTTGCCGTTGACGATGGTGGTATTGTCCTTGTCCACTTGGACCTTGGCGGCACGGCCGAGATGGGAGATTTCGGTATTGGCCAGTTTAAAGCCACGCTCTTCGGAGATGACGGTGCCTCCTGTCAGGATGGCGATGTCTTCGAGCATAGCTTTGCGGCGGTCACCAAAACCGGGCGCCTTGACAGCGACCACTTTCAGGTTGGCACGCAAGCGGTTGACCACCAATACACCGAGGGCCTGGCTCTCCACATCTTCGGCGATGATGAGCAGGGCGCGTCCCTGACCGGCTGTCTGCTCCAGGATGGGGAGCAGATCCTGAATATTGGAGATTTTTTGGTCGGTGATCAGGATGAAGGGGTCGTCGTACTCGGTGCGCATGGAGTCCACGTTGGTGATGAAGTACGGCGACAAGTATCCGCGGTCAAACTGCATGCCGATCACCTCCTTCATGTAGGTCTCGGTGCCCTTGGCCTCCTCGACGGTAATGACGCCGTCTTTACCGACGGCCTTCATAGCGCCGGCGATCAACTCGCCGATGCTTTCGTCGTTGTTAGCGGAGACGGTGGCCACCTGTTTGATGCGCTCCAGGTCATTGCCCACCTTGTGAGCCTGCTTTTTGAGGAAAGCGACTACTTTTTCGGTGGCTTTGTCAATGCCGCGTTTGAGATCCATCGGATTGGCGCCTGCCGTGACGTTCTTCATACCGGCGGTCACCATGGCCTGAGCCAGAACGGTAGCGGTTGTGGTACCGTCACCGGCCAGGTCGTTGGTTTTGGAGGCGACCTCCTTGACCATTTGAGCCCCCATGTTTTCGACGGGGTCTTCCAATTCTACTTCTTTGGCTACGGATACACCGTCCTTGGTGACGGTGGGTGCGCCAAAGCTTTTCTGGATGACGACATTGCGCCCTTTGGGGCCCAGCGTCACTTTGACGGCATCCGCCAAAGCGTCAATGCCTGTTTTTAATTTTTGCCTTGCATCGGCGTCAAAGGTGATTTCCTTTGCCATAGTTTGTTTCTTTTTCTTTTTTGAGATTGGGTTTAGAGAACCGATAGGGTTTAGAGTACCAACAAGACGTCATCTTCACGCATGATGACATAGGTCTCTCCGTCAATTTCGAGCTCTTGGCCGGCATACTTTCCGTACACGACCATATCACCGACTTTGAGAGACAAAGGTTTACCGTCTTTGCCGGGGCCTACGGCCACGATTTTACCTTTATTGGGTTTTTCCTTGACGGTGTCGGGGATGATGATTCCCCCCTTGGTTTTTTCTTCAGCCGGACTCGGCTTGACTAATACTCTGTCGTTTACTGGCTTCATAGAAGTTTTGCTTTTTGACGGTAACGGCCCAGGTGCCCGCTTATATTGAGCTAAAAGCCGGGCCTCCTGCGCGTTACGGTTTGATGAAGAAAGTCCTTTCTTTTCTCACTTTTCCTTTCCATCACATCCTGTGCCAAGTGATTTTTTGTGCCAAAATTGCAGAAAGGAAACTCTGGCAAGTAAATGGTTGTCAGCCCTGATGGGTCATTTTGTCACACAGGACGTCAGGGTAGATGGATATGGGCTTGCTCACGGCAAAAAAAAAGCAGCTCTTGCCGAGCTGCTTTTTTTTGCCGTTTGGTTTATTCCGGCATGATAATGTCGGGGCCGGATGGTGCGGGTGCGCCGACCACGAGACTGGTAAGAATGCAAAGTACAAACAGGGCGATGGCGAGATACCAAGTGAGCTTTTCAATGAAGTCGGCGGATTTGGCAGCTCCGAAGACTTGGTTGACACCGGCTCCGCCAAAGGTGGTGTCCACGCCGCCGCCTTTTGGATTCTGTATCAAGACGACGATGGTCAACAAGATCGCGTCAATAGCAGTGAGTATGGTCAAAAAAGTAGCCATGTCAGTTTTCTTTTGTGGTGATTGCCCGCTGCGGCTTGTTTTACGCCCGAAAGGGGGCGCATGTTGCTGCTCATGCTTCGAGCTCGCGAATGAGCGCCGCAAAGTACGCCTTTTTTTCGGGAAATTTCAAAGAAAGCTTGCGATAGATTTCAATGGCTCTTTTCTTATGCCCCTGGCGGACAAAAATCTTTGCGAGTGTTTCGGAGACGATGTTTTCGTTCTCTTCGACACTTTTTGCCGCCATAAATGCGGCATCCAGTTCGGTCAGTGTTTTTGGGGGAGGTGTTGCTTTTTTTTCCGGTGCGGTTTCGGGTGTAGCCGGGAGCTCCCGGTCGTCTTTTTTTGAAAGAGAGTTTGGCGATGTGTCCATCGCCGCGGTTGGGGCCGGATGCTGAGGCCTGGATTTGGGGGTATTCCAGCTGGGGAAGGATGATTTGGGCAAGGGGGTCTGCCGTACGTTTTCAGAGGCTTCGCGAGAGATAAAGACGCGTGACATGGGGGCCGGCCTGTCGCGCTTGATGTCATATTCGACCGGGCTTGCCGGGTCGGGTCCGGATCGGTACAGGTCAAACAGGCGGCTCCGGTCGGGAGCAAAAAGTGCGGCTTCTTCCAGCCGGTCTTTTTCGTCCGGATGTCCCGATTGCCGGGCTTTCATCAAGGCGATGACTCGATAAAGTGCGCAATAAGGGTGTGTGATCATCAGTGCGCTGATGTCTTCGAGTGTGGCGCGCTCGAGGGCTTCCCGGTGAATCAAAAAACTGTGGTCTCCCATACAGCTACCATTTTTCTGTAAAGGCGGCATTGAAAATATCTTCGACCAGTTGCTTGGTAAGAGATTGGTTGATTTGGTCGCGGATGTCCAGGAAGTTTTGGTCGGCGGGATATTCTTCTTGCCGGTTGAAGTTGCGGCTCCAGCCGTTTTTTTCATTGTGCGCATCGGCGTATTCCACATGGACCGCCATAGTGAGCTGGTTGATGGCTACTTGTTGGTCGGCCTGTGGTGCGCGGGAAGTGGTGCGGTATTCCTGAATAAAGCCGCGGAATATCAAATCGGCCTTGTCGGGGTCGTTGGTGTAGGAGAGCGAGGTATTGTTGCGGATTTCGTTGCGCAGGAGTTCGGCAAAGTCTTCTGCCAGACCGGGGACGACTTGGTAGGCTTTGTTGTCAAAATCCAGTACGGTAAAATATCCGGCGCCGTCGGGGATGGATACGCCTTTGAAACTGTAGCATCCGCCGAGAAGGATCACGAGTAAAAGGAGCGCATATCGCATGGTACCGGATTTAAAACCCCATAATGCGGCCGGGAGCGGACAAGGAGCGCTTGATGGCCGCCATCCTGATGGCGGTAACGGCAGCTTCGACACCTTTATTGCCGTATTTGCCACCGGCACGGTCGAGGGCCTGCTGTTCGTTGTCGGGTGTGAGTACGCCAAAGACGACGGGTACGTGTGTCTGGATGGCAAGCGATGTGATACCGTTCGCGACGGCGTAGTTGATGTATTCGTTGTGAGATGTTTCTCCTTTGATGACACAGCCGATGCAGATGACGGCATCTAGCTTGTGGTTGTGGATGAGCAGGGTGGCCCCGGTGGGGAGTTCAAAACTGCCCGGTACCTGAATGGTGACGATTTCGCGGGCGCCGTGTTTGTCAAGCGTTTGGGCGCAGGCTTCATAAAGCGCATGGGTGATGTGGTGATTCCACTCGGCCACGACGATGCCGAAGCGCATATCGCGGGCGTCCGGAATGTTGGTTTCGTCGTATCGGGACAGGTTTTGTAGTGCGCTGGCCATAAGCCGGAGGCGTTGTGGGCGGGCTGCGTAATGGCGAACCGTGCTTACAGATATTTGTCGATATCGGTGCCTTGGAGTGAATTGGGGTACTCGCGTTTGATACGCTGAAATGCTTCGCGCGCCTGTTCGTTTTTGCCCATTTTGCGGTAGAGAAAGCCGAGTTTTTTCAGGTAGTAGGGGACGACCAGTTTGCTGTCCGTGGCTTTTACGGCTTTTTGGTAGTAGGCAAGTGCCTGATCCATCTCTCCTTTTTCGCTGGCGATATCTCCGAGCAAGCCGTATTTGGTGGCTCTCAGCACATCGTCGGGCGCTTTGAAACTTTTTAGATAGGATTGGGCGGCGTCGAACTCTCCGAGGTGCATGTAGGAGACGGCGGCGTAGTAGTTGGCCAGGTTGCCGGCGGGCGTGCCACTGTATTGCTCGACAATATCCACAAATCCGGGATAGCCGCCGCCGGGGTTGGTAAGGGCCAGCTTGAAAGAATCCTGGTCAAATTGAAATTGGGCCATGAACATCTGCTCGACGGCTTCTTTTTGTTTGGGCTCCTTGACGAGGTATTTGTAGGCGAAGTATCCCCCAACGAGAAGGGCCAGCAAGCCGATGCCGTACATTAGCAGTTTGTTTTCACCTATGGAGGCAGGGGCGTGCTGGTCTGTAGCGATGACCTCGTCCACGATTACTTCATCCACGTCTTTTTTTCTTTTGGCCATTGGACGGTATTTGACAATCAAAAAAAGGTGCCGCCTGTTCCGGGCGGCATTAGTAACTGTTAGTTATAGGTGTTTCTGTTTTTAGCACGTAACTGTTTAGGTGCTCCTGTTTTTAGCGCAAAAACAGCGGGCACCTAAACAGTTACTTTAGCACAAAAACAGCGGGTACCTAAATAGTTACCGGCATTATTAGTACGGATTTGCGGGCGGATGGTTGGCCGGCCCACTTGGTAGCCCCACCAGGAATCGAACCTGGATTTTAGGTTCCGGAGACCTACGTACTATCCATTGTACTATGGGGCCATGAATCGGTGTGCAAAGGTACGGGATTTTTTCATAATGCATGCCCCACACCTGCCTGGCAGGGCTGGCAGGTGCGGGGTGCGGGATTTGGGATGCCTTGTTCTGTTGAGAGACGGCGTTTGATCACACGGTGTCAGGGATATCGTCCGTGTGAAGGACGAGTGTGGGTAGTTCGGAGTTGAGTACCATGCGTTTGGTTACGCTTTTGTGAAACAGACGCTCCCAAAAGCTCCGCTTCTGGCTGACCACGACCAACAGGTCAATTTTGTGTGTGCTGATGTATTTGTTGAGTCCGTCGGTGACGCTGGTGTCCTCAATCTCGGCAAAATACATGGGCGTGTCGGGCTCTTTGGAAGCGAAAATCTTTTCAAAAATCAGCTCATCGGGGCTGGTTTTCGGGTTGTCGGGGCCGACGTTGACGTGAACAAAGTGCAAGCCGGCATTGAACATTTTGGAAAATTTCAGGATGCGCTCGAGTACTTTGCCCTCCAAAGCGGAATAATCGCTGGCAAATAGGATGTCGTCGTAGTCTTTGAAGGATACATCCGGTGGGATGAGCAGCACCGGGCAATGGGCTTGCTGGCTGACATCGGTGGAAATGGTGCCAAACACTTTTTCGAGCATTAAATGCTCTCCTTGTGTGCCCATGATGATGCAGTTGATCTCTTTTGACAACTTGACAATTTCTTCCACGGCGAAGCCGATACGTGCTTCGAGATGTACGGTGATCCCGGCATCTTTCGCCAGCTTATCTTTCATTTGCTGCAACTGCTCCGTGACTCTTTTCTTTTCGTCTTCCATAGAGACAAGCATGGCCGGATTGGCGGTGTCCATGGGAAAGTTGTACACGTGCAGGAGCATGATTTCGCCACCGATTTTGCGCACGTATTGCAGGGCATACCGGAAGGCGTTTTCCGATGTAGTGGAGAAATCAACGGGGACAAGGATCGTTCTCATAGTCAAATGGTTTTAGGAAGAGGCCCGGGCCCCAAATTATCATGGGACATGATAAAGGTAAATAAAAAGAAAAGAAATGACCGATATTAATTTAGTTTTATGATCTTTGTCACCCGGTGGGCTTCTACCGGTATATTTCACTGGATTATGGGTTTGGGCTCAGATGCATTCTTCAAGGCGGCTTTGGACACGATTTTGGACGGTGTCATTATCATTGACGCACGGGGGCGAATCCGATATGTCAATCCGGCCCTGGTGCGCCTGTTTGGTTATGATGATGCGGACGAGTTGACGGGGCAATCCATGAATGTACTGGTGCCATCGGGAAAGGACAGGGAAAACCATGACAAGCATTTGGACTCCTACTTGCGCACCGGACGCGCCCGGGTGATCGGCAAAGGGCGGGAGGTGGCGGCCCAGCGCAAGGATGGTACGGTGTTCCCCATTTGGCTCAGTGTCAATGAATATCAATTTGACGGTCAGCGATTTATGGTGGGTGTGCTCAATGACTTTACGGAACAGAAGAAGACCGAAAAGACACTGGCCGGCCTGGCCAGAGAATTGGACCAAAGTCTGACGCAGCGCACCAAAGAACTGGCGGGCACCGTCAACCGGCTGCTGAAAATCAATCTCCAGCTAAAAAAAGAGATCCGGGAAAAGGAGGCGACGGCGATCGCACTCAAAAACAGTCAGGAGACCTTGAAGCTGGCCTTGCAGAAGGAGCGCCATCTCAATGAGATGAAGTCGCGCTTCCTTTCCATGGCCTCTCACGAGTTTAAGACGCCGCTCAGTGCCATCTTGTCATCCGCTTCCATTTTGGAGCGATATACGGAGGCGCATCAACAAGACAAACGGGTCAAGCACATTGCCAAGATCAAGCGGATGATCCGTCAACTCAACGATGTGCTCAATGACTTTTTGTCCGTGGAACGCCTCGATGGGCGGGAGATACCGCTCCGCTATACCGATGTAAACTTGAAGGCCTTTTTGAAGACGCTGGTAGAAGAGGCTGATATGCTCAAAATCGGGCAAAAAATCGTCCTGAAATACCGGGCGGCCACGCAGGTACTACATACCGACTCCAATATATTGCGGATGATAATCCGCAACCTGCTCTCCAATGCCGTGAAGTATTCTGACGAGGGGACCAAAATTCAATTAATCGTCGGTGAGCGCGGAGGCTATTTGGAAATAAAAGTCAAAGATGAAGGCATCGGTATCCCGGAGAGCGAACAAAAGTATATCTTTACGCGGTTCTTCCGGTCCACCAATGCCGCCCACATTAAGGGGACGGGCCTTGGCCTGGCTATTGTGAAGCGCTATGTGGAGGCCCTAAACGGTCAAGTGAGCTTTAAATCTACCGTGGGGAAGGGGAGTGTCTTTATCATAAAATTACCGCTGGATGGAGGAGAAAAAAAAGAAAAAAGTTCTGGTCATTGAAGACAACGAGGATGTGCGCGAGAATTTGCGCGAGCTGCTGGAATTGTCCGGTTATGAGGCAGAGGTGGCCGTAGATGGCAAGCAAGGCATCATCCGGGCCATGCAGTTCCGACCTGACTTGGTACTTTGTGACGTGATGATGCCCGAATTGGATGGCTTTGGTGTCTTGCGCATTATGAGCAACAAGCCGGAGCTCAAGCGCGTCCCCTTCATTTTCCTGACAGCCAAAAACGATCTGAGTGATATCCGCAAGGGGATGAATCTGGGTGCGGATGACTACATTACCAAGCCGTTTGATGATGTGGAGCTACTGGACGCCATTGCGGTGCGGCTCCGGAAAAACGAAGAGTTGCGGCAAGGGGCAGACTTTCTGGAAAAGGACCGGTTGTTGATAGAGGATATCCAATACAACAAGACCGTTTTTCTTCAAAAGTTTGCAGACCGGCAGCCTAAACATTATCGCCGTAAGGAGATAATCTATGAACAGGACGAGTCGCTGGACTTTCTTTACTACATCAAAAAGGGCAAGGCCAAAGTCACGAAGGTCAACGAGGAGGGCAAAAGCTATATCGTCAATGTATTGATTGAAGGTGACTTTTTCGGGTATATGGATATTTTGAGCGGGGGCACCAGCACGGAGACCGTTATTGCACTGGAGGAGTCGGAAATTCTGCAAATTCCCCGCGATGACTTCAAGCGGTATATCTATAACGACCACAATGCCGCGTCAGCCTTTATCAAGTTTCTGGCGTTGAATCTGCAAGATCGTGAGGACAAACTGCTCCACTTGGCTTATGATTCTGTCCGTCGCCGTGTCGCGACGGCGCTCCTGGTACTCTGGCAAAAAGCCCAGGAACGAGGGGAGCCGTACATTTTCGTATATCGTGATGACCTGGCCGGCTTTGTCGGTACGGCCAAAGAGACCGTGATCCGCACCTTGTCGGATTTTAAGGAGGAGGGGCTGATCAATATTTTGGAAAAGGGTCATATTGAAGTTGTGGATATTCAGGGCTTGGAGGATATGCCGAATTGATGGCCCATTTAGGGGTTGAATTGCTGGCGCGTTGAATTGCCCCGCACTTACTTGCTATGCAAAGTTTGGGTTTTGTCCCTTTTCGCATTTGCTCTACGCAGGATGAGTGACAGTTACCACGCGCTTTGGGGCAAGTAATTGCGGGACGTTGAATGCTTCGCGTTGAGCTG
>JALVEF010000321.1 GCA_027031185.1 Saprospiraceae bacterium | reverse complement strand
GTGTGTGCAGCCGGACGGGGAGGGCACGTATGTGTGGAACGGAATCACGGCTTTGGGTGTATCTTTGGGTTGAGGTAACTGTTTAGGTACCCGCTGTTTTTGCGCTAAAATGGCCTTTTCGCGCCTGTCTTTGGTAAAATTTTCTCATGTAGCGGTGCTACACATCGAAAATTTTACCTTCGCCATCCACGAAAATGCCTATTTTATCCCTAAAAACAGGAGCACCTAAACAGTTACGGGTTGAGAACGACAACAAGAGATGATGAGGCGATGGGTGCTGGCGTTTGGGTTGCTTTGGGCGGGATGCACGGCGCGGCAACGGGCGGATGTGCTGTGGCTGCCGGGGCGGGATTATGATTTCGGGGAAGTCGGACAGGGTGTGCCGGTGCGGACGACGTTTCGCTTCCGGAATAATATGCGGGATAGCTTGCGGGTAGAGGTCATTCGTACGACGTGCGGGTGCACGTCGTACGAATGGTCCGGGGAAGCTGTCGCACCGGGCGATACCGGAGAGGTGGTGCTGGAGTATGATGCGTTCCGTCCGGGCGGATTTCGCAAGCGGGCAATGGTCTTCTTCTACGGGATCCGGCGACCGGAATATCTGGTAATCCGGGGGGAGGTGGAATAGGTCATTGCTTGATGAGCCGGACGGTGCGAATTTCACCACCGGAGGTGGTGAGCCGGACGATGTATTGACCGGCCGGGTGGCCGGTCAGATCCACCCGGATGCCGGGCGTCGTACTGTAGCCGCTGCGAATGGTGCATCCGGAAAGGTCTCTGACCGTGTAATGCCACGCGCCACCACCGGTCCGGATGGTGAATTGCCCGGGGGACGGGTTGGGAAAGGCGATGGGGCGGGCCGGTTCGGGTGTGCGCGTGCCGACGGTCGTTGGATATTCGATGACAAAGTAGAGTGTGTTGGTCTCGGCGAGGTCGTTCCACTGACCGGCATTGCCAAATGGCCAGCCGTTGAGAGAGAGGGCGAGGGCGTCCTGGTTGTTGCTGTTGTCGGGTTCGTTTCCCCAGTTGGTGTAGGCGTTGTTGACGGGAGCACCGTTGGTGTCGCCAATCCAAAATGGCGTACCGCTTTGGTTATTGTCGCCGTCCCAGATCCAGTGGCCTTCTGTTGCGCGGTCATTGCCGCCGAGCCAAAGGTAGGCACCGCCGCCATTGGGTGCCCAGGTGTTTCCCAAGTCAATGCCGGCATCGTTGACCGCGTGGGTAAAGACGGCGTCGTTTTCGGCCTGGCTGTTGATCTCGGCGAGGTAGCCGCCGCGCGATGCGGCGCAGGCGGCGGCATCAACCCAGGTCTTGGCTTCCCGGATGATTTCGTAAGTTTTGCCGCCGTGAGTGAAGCTGTAGATGTGGGCTGCGTCGGCGCACTGGGCCGACAGATGCCGGCCGTAGCTGGCGAAGAGAAGAAGGAGGAAGAGCTGTTTTAGGTGTTTCATACTGTGAAGGTTTTGGCTTATCTACGCGGTACCATGGGTTTCCCACGGGCAAAAGGAGCGGTGCAAAGTACGGTAGGGGGCCTTTTTCGTTTTGTGATCGAGGTCGCGGAAAGTGATGGGGATGGTGGTTGCACAGGAGAGTTAGGTTTGGCAAACCGGGGGGCTTTTGCTTTCTTTGCATCAGACGAACAGGAAACAGAGATGGCGTTTGACTTTCACAAAGACCGGCGGGCCTACTTTGACCAACAGACCATAAATGCGGAAGCTTATGTGGTGCCGTTTGTGGCGGAGGGGATGCCGCTGGGCGAGGGGACACGGGTGCTGGAGATCGGGTGCGCGGAAGGGGGTGTGTTGCGTGCTTTTCACCGCCTGGGGTGTACAACGGTGGGGGTGGAGCTGTCGCCATATCGCGCTGAACATGCGCGGGAGTTTTTGCGAGAGGAAATCGCAAGTGGGCGGATGGAAATCATCTGTTCGGATATCTTCGATGTGGATTTTACGGGGCGGTTCGACAGTTCGACGGAGCTCACTGCACCGCAGGCTCACCGACCCCGGTTCGACGGCTATTTTGATTTGATTATTTTGAAGGACGTGATCGAGCACATCCACGGGCAGGAGAAGTTGCTGCGGGATATGAAGCGGTTTTTGCGGCCGGGGGGGAAGATATTTTTCGGCTTTCCGCCGTGGCAGATGCCGTTCGGGGGGCATCAGCAGATCGCGCGGTCGCCATTCCTGTCCCGCCTGCCTTTCTACCATTTGCTGCCGGCACCGGTGTACCGGGCTATTCTGAAGGCGTTCAAGGAGCATCCCAACACCATCAAAGAACTGATGGAAATCAAACAGACAGGTATCTCGCTTGAGCGCTTTGAGCGCATCGTGCGGCGGACGGGTTATCGCATTGTAAAAAAGCAATTGTACGCGATCAATCCGATCTATCAATTCAAATTCGGGCTGAGGCCGCGCAAGCAGATTCCGGTCATCGGGAATGTCCCGTATCTTCGGAATTTTATCAATACGGCGGCGTATTATTTAATTGTAACTGTTTAGATCCCAAATCTCAAACCTATAAGGTTTTGGGTAACTGTTTTTTACTATCTTACGGTATGCTGCATGTGGTGAAAAATATGATATTGGGTTTTGAGCA
>JALVEF010000320.1 GCA_027031185.1 Saprospiraceae bacterium | reverse complement strand
TCCGCTTCCTCAATTCCTCGCTTCCTCAATTCCTCGCCTCCTCAATACATTATCCCGCAGCTTTGGAGCGATACTTTCCGGTTATTTCGTTCGGCGGGCGGACGAAAAACTACAAATGGCAATACTACAAACCTGTAACCGTATGATTATCAACCTGTTGCGACAGGTTGTCCGGCTTTTTTTCAAAAAAAAGCTCTACAAACGCGATAAAATGTCCTTTTCCGTGCGAAATCCTCCCTGTAATTTTGGATCTTGTGAATGCGCGTTTCCAAAGAATGCGATTTTTTCCGATCGGCCGGTTGAAAGGACACAAACAAGATTGTCGCTGTGATCAAATGGGGAATAATAGGTACCGGAAAGATTGCGTATGACGTGGGCTTTGCCATCCAGGCACAAGCCTCCTGCCAAATGGTAGCGGTCGGTTCCCGAAAAATAGAGAATGCAGAAAAATACGCACGGCGTCTGAAGCTCACCGCTTATTACGATGACTATGACCGGGTTTTGGGACGGGATGATGTGGATATTGTGTATATCGCCACCCCGAATGCGCTTCACGCAGATTTGATCGAAAAGGCACTGAGACAGGGCAAACACGTGCTCTGCGAAAAACCTATGACACTTCGGGCCCACCGGCTGAGACAATTAAAAGAGTTGGCCACCCAACGGCGGTTGTTTTTGATGGAGGCCATGTGGACACTGTTTCTGCCTTCCGTCAGACGCTTTCTTAGCGATGTGAAACAAGTGGGAAACATCCGGCTCATCCGGGGGAGCATGGGCTTCCCGCTTGCCAAGGAAAGATGTTTTCGGAAAGATCTGGGCGGCGGCTGCATATTTGACCTGGGTGTTTATCTCGTCTCTTTGACTTATGCCGTTTTGGGCACCCCGGACCAATTCTACGCACAAAAAATCAGCCGGCGCGGCGATGTGGAAACTTCGGCGACCATTAGCCTGCAATATGGCCGGACGGCACTGGCAGACCTCCTTTGCAGCTATGACGCCCACTTGGAGAATACTTTTTCGGTTTATGGAGACAAGGGAGCGCTGACGCTCGAAGCTCCTTTCTTCCGGAGCGCCATGCTGAGCTTCCGCAAATATGGGCCCGTAAACGAAAGTACGGATGCCGTCAGGAATCCATTTGATGCCTTTTCTGTACTAAAAAATGCGGCTTCCTGGAAACAGCGGTTATACCACCGGTTTCATTTGGGCAAACGGCACAAAATCGTCCCTTTTGAAGCCAACGGCTACCAATATCAGATAAGAGAAGTCGTCAAATGTCTGGAAACTAACCAAATCGAAAGTGCCATCCTTCCCGTTGAGCATAGCGCCCGGGTGATTGGGATACTGGATAAGTTAATCACAGTGTAAGGGGGCTTGTTTTTGGCCGGAAAACCCGGCGCCCGAATAGTTATATAAAGTCAATAGCAAAAATGAAATCAAAAATTAAAATCGCATTTGTCGGCTGTGGTTTTGTGTCTGATTACTATATGCGCACGATGGCCCACTATCCTATTTTAGATCTGGTGGCCGTGTATGACCAAGATGTGGAGCGTGCCGCGCGATTCAGCAAGTATTATCACATACCTTTTTGTCATACTTACGAAGAAATTCTACACAACCCCGAAATTGATTTGGTAGTCAATCTAACCACGCCGCAGAGCCATTACCTGGTTTCCAGACAGGCGTTGCTCGCAGGCAAGAATGTATATTCCGAAAAGCCTTTTACCCTGGATCAGGATCAAAGCGAAGAATTGATTTTGATGGCCCGGGAAAAAGGGCTTAGAATCAGCGGCGCCCCTTGTGCCTTTCTCAGTACCGGTGCCCGGCAGTTGATGGCTGAACTCCACGCCGGTACCATTGGTCAACCAAGACTGGCGCATATTGAAATGGAAGACGGGCCGATACACCTCATGGGGCCGGACAAGTGGAAAAATAATTTTGGCATCCCCTGGCCGGTTGAAAGTGAGTTTACTTTGGGTAGCGGCCTGGAACATCTGGGCTATGCGCTGTCCTGGGCCATTTTTCTTTTCGGATCTGTGGAGCGTTGGATGGGGGCTTCTTCCTGTGTCCTGCCTTCCAAAAAAATAGGCGCGGAGGTCTTCTCCTCCATAGATTACAGTGTAGCCGTATTGAAACATCGCTCCGGTGTAGTCTCCCGAATTACTTGCGGCATCGTCGCCCCCAAAGACCGGGGAATTACCATCGTAGGCGACAAAGGCTATTTGCGGCTGGACGATATGTGGGACAACAACGCCCCCGTTAAGAAACTCATATTCACGGAGCGAAGATTAAAGGCTGATCGCAAAGCTTATATCGCCGGAACCTGGCTCGGGCGGCGTCTTTTCGGACTCAATCCCAAAAAATGCAAAAATCGCATCTCCACCGGACAGCCCAAAAAGTGGGCGCAATCCAACAACATGAAGATGGATTATTTGCTTGGCGTCCATGATTTGGCGGAGGCCATCCTTTACGACCGCCCGCCCCAAATATCCCCCGAATTTGTCCTGGAAGTCAATGCATTGACCTTACAAATAAATAATCAACGAATCGGAGATGAGATTGTATATTAATTAAAAATTAAAAATTAAAGTAACTGTTTG
>JALVEF010000319.1 GCA_027031185.1 Saprospiraceae bacterium | reverse complement strand
CAGTGACAGTCCCGATACGGAGCCTGTATGGACTCGTAGCAAAGACCGGCAAGCACTCGATGAAGCGCTTGAAGATTTGGTGCGGCGCGCCCCTAAACATGCCGGCGCCGCCAGGCAGTTCCTTTCCCCTGCCGCCCGGACGGCACTTGACTCGGCCGATAAGTTGCGTCGCTCCCAAGGCCAACCGTTGATCGGGCCGCTGCACATCCTGCTCGGCTTGCTTCGGCATGGTCTGGACCCGGCGGCGGATGTGCTCCGCCGGTATGGGCTTGACTTCACGGCCCTGGTCACACAATTTATGGGCACGGTGAAAAAACCGGCTGCGCGTCCGACGCCGGCCACTTCAAAAGTATCCGGAACTCCGGCATTGGAGCGCTTTGCCATTGATCTGAATGAGCAGGTGCGCCGCCAGCCGCCGCGCCCGGTATTTGGACGTGATGATGAGATTCGAAGTATCCTGCAGGTACTGGGCCGCAAGGAAAAGGCCAATCCCATTCTGGTGGGTGAAGCCGGAGTAGGCAAGTTGGCCATCGTGGAGACCATCGCGGCACGTATCAACGATAATACCATTGCATCCGTCCTGTCCGGCACGCGCATTTATGCGCTTGACTTGACAGCGCTCCTGGCCGGTGCCAAATACAAAGGAGACTTTGAGAGCCGGCTGCGGGCGGTGATAGATAGCCTCGAGCAGGAGGCGGGCCGGGCGATTTTGTTTGTCAATGACATTCATCGCCTCACACGCGCCGGTGGCGGTGCCAATTCTTTGACGGCGGCCGGTGTTTTGCAGCCGGCGCTGCAAAACGACCGGATACGGATTGTCGGGGCCACGACTCCCGGCCAGTACCAGCGCCATGTCCAGGCGCATCCTGTCCTGGAACGCTTCTTTCAACCCGTGCGCATTGATGAATTGTCGCCCGAGGAGACCGTCGCCACGCTGCGCCGGATGCGACCGCAACTGGAAGCCTACCATCGCGTCCGCTATACAGATGACGCACTCACCGAGGCCGTGCGGCTGGCTGCCCGCTACCTACCCAAAGGCGCTTTTCCGGAGAAAGCGCTGGATCTGCTGGATGAGGCCGGTGCCAAACTTCGTCTGGAACTGGATTCTCAGCCTGCCGCCCTGGTGGAGGTGGATCGGCTTATTGAGCAGTTGGAACTCCGTGTCACTGCGGATGGAAGCCCCGGCGTCCGGAAAGAACTCGAAGCGGCCAAAGCAAAGCGCGAGGACTTGCTGCGCCGCTGGACGCAAGAGCGCGACTACCTTCAGATCATTCGCGATGCCAAGGACCAGCTCGCTGCCTTGGAAAAACAGGCGGAGGAGGCGGAAGAAAAAGAAGATTTTGATACGGCCAATCGCATCAAATACGAGGAGCAGGAAAAGATCTACGCGCGCATCACCGAGGCGGAGAAGGCGCTGCGCTCCATCCCGGATGACCAACGTCTGGTGCGGGATAGTGTATCAGGATCCGATATAGCCGAGATCGTCGCTCAGCGCACCGGTATTCCCGTTCGCAAGATGATGGCAGGTGAACGCGAAAAATTGCTCCATCTCGAAGAGGAGATCAGCCGTCGTCTGATTGGTCAGAAAAAGGCTGTGCGGGCGGTCGCCAATGCCATCCGGCGCAGCCGGTCCGGACTCCAGCCGCCCGGGCGCCCGATCGGATCTTTCATCTTTCTGGGGCCCACGGGCGTGGGCAAAACCCAACTGGCCAAGACCCTGGCCTATATCTTGTTTGATGATGAATCGGCTATGATCCGGCTGGACATGAGTGAATACCAGGAAGGCCATCAGGTCTCCCGCTTGATCGGGGCACCGCCCGGCTATGTGGGTTTTGATGACGGCGGCCAACTGACGGAGGCCGTCCGTCGCCGTCCGTATGCCATCGTACTCCTGGATGAGATCGAAAAGGCCCACCAGGACGTCTATAACATGCTCTTGCAGGTATTGGACGACGGGCGACTCACTGACAATAAGGGCCGGGTGGCCGATTTTTCCAATACCATCATTATTATGACTTCCAATCTGGGGGCCTCCACCATCCTGGAGAATTTCGAGGACCTGGAGGCGTTGGGCGACAAACATCGCGAAGAGATCATCGCCACTACCGAGAAAGAAGTCTTTGAACTGCTCAAGGAAAAGATGCCGCCGGAGTTTTTGAACCGGATAGATGAAAAGATCATGTTTCGCCCCCTGACCAAAGAAGAAATTAAACAAATCATGCATCTGCTGCTCCGCACGACGGAAAAGATGCTCGCGCAAAAAAATATCCGGCTGTCCTTGTCAAAAAAGGCGGAAAACTTCTTGGTGGAAAAGGGCTTTGATCCCAAGTTTGGGGCGCGTCCCATGAAACGGGCTATCCAGCGGGAATTGGTGGATCCGCTGGCGTTTCGCCTTATCGCCGGTGACTTTAAGGAAGGGGATCATATTTGGGTGGAAGCGCGCAAGGGTAAGTTGGAATTTAGTCACAAACGGGTAGGGTAAAGGGTAAAGGGTAAAGGGTAAAGGGTTGAAAAATTGAAAATGCCTGACAAGCAGCAAAAAGATTATTGGTAACTGTTTAGGTACCCGCTGTTTTTGCGCTAAAATGGCCTTTTTGCCCC
>JALVEF010000318.1 GCA_027031185.1 Saprospiraceae bacterium | reverse complement strand
CCGTTTGTTCATACCCAGCAGGACAGCGATGCGGTTGCCGGCATGGATATAGGAGACCACCATGGGGGCTTCCAGTTTGTCATAACCAGCCAGCTCGATTTTTTCGCCGATGACGCCGATCTGCTCAGTGATTTTTTCGGCGACGGTCAGGCCATCGTCCATTTTCAGGTTGAGCAAGGCTTCTTTGTCAGCGGGCATCTTGTCAAGTGCCAGTTGAGCAATGGATTTGGCCAGGTTGATGAAGCCTTCGGTACGGGCGACAAAGTCCGTTTCACAGCTGAGATTAATGGCCACGCCATGAGACTTATCATCGCTGACGAGGGCGATGGCCACGCCTTCGTTGGCTTCGCGATCGGCACGCTTGGCGGACAGTTTCTGTCCTTTTTTGCGCAAGATCTCAATGGCTTTATCAAAATCGCCCCCGGCTTCGATGAGCGCCTTTTTGCAGTCCATCATGCCGGAGCCGGTCATTTTCCGGAGTTTGGCAACGTCCTGAGCGGAGATTTTTACATCCATGATTCACTTCCTGTTTTTGATGATAACGAGACCGTGAGAATGCATAGCCGTCCAGGTACCTGCTGTTTTTGTGCTAAAAACAAGAGCACCTGAACAGTTACGAGAATGCCGCTGAATTGCGACATCATTCCCGGCCGATACAAACCATTGTCCGGCCAGATGGCATCTTGATACCCTTTGCGTCGGACCGTGCTTCGTCAATCTTCTTGTTGTTTGGCGGCAGCGCTGCGCTCTTTAGCACGCTCTGCCTGTGCTTCTTGCACACACTTGACCACGTAATCCATCAAAAGGCGGATGGACTTGGACGAGTCGTCATTGGCGGGTATTGGATAATCCACCTTGGTGGGATCGGAGTTGGTATCCACGATTCCGAAGGTGAGCATTTTGAGTTTTTTGGCTTCCGCCAGGGCCAGATGCTCGTGAAAGATGTCCACGATAAAGATGGCATGCGGGGGGCGGTTGATGCCGGCGATACCGTGGAGGACTTTCTGTAGCTTGGCATGCTCGCGCTCGAGCATCAGGCGTTCTTTTTTGGTAATTGATGTCAACGTCGTGTCGGCAAGCTTTTTCTCAATGCTGTTCATTTTTTTGACCGACCGCTTGATGGTGGCAAAGTTGGTCAGCATGCCGCCGAGCCAACGCTCGGTGACGTAGGGCATATTGACCTTTTGTGCGGCTTCGGTGACGATTTGCTTGCCCTGCTTTTTGGTACAGACGAATAGTATTTTCTTGCCTTGGCGCACCAGTTGTCCCATGGCATGGCAGGCGCGCTCCAGCTGTTTGGAAGTCTTGTCCACATCAATGACGTGGATGCCTTTGGCTTCCATGAAGATAAAGGGGCGCATTTTAGGGTTCCACTTGCGTTTTTGGTGCCCGAAGTGGACGCCGGCATCCAAAAGCTCTTGGCGGGTAGGAAGTTGTATAGCCACGTTGAAATTCTTTTTAGACAGTTGGGGAAGAGGCGAACAAATGCTGCTCAACGCTTACTGAACTGGAAGGACTTGCGCGCTTTGGGTTTGCCGTACTTTTTGCGCTCCACTTCCCGCGCATCACGTGTGAGCAGTTTGCGCGGCTTGAGTTTGGCACGGAAGCCCTCGTCAATTTTGACCAAGGCACGGGCGATGCCGAGGCGCACGGCTTCGGCTTGTCCCTTGAAGCCCCCACCGGTCACATTGACTTTGATGTCATAAGCGCCAGTCACTTCGGCCAGTTGCAACGGCTCCAGCAAGACATCCTGAATATGGATGTGCGGGAAATATTCCTTATAGTCTTTCCCGTTGACGGTAATATTGCCGGAGCCCTGCTTTAGATAGACACGGGCGACGGCAGCTTTTCTCTTACCGGTTGCGTTTATAATTTCCATTAAGCTGCTTTTTTGACGTTAGAGAGTCAGTTCTTTGGGCTGTTGCGCTTCGTGCCGGTGCTCGGCATCGGCATATACATGGAGCTTGCGAAACATCGCACGGCCCAATCGGTTTTTGGGCAACATACCCTTGACGGCCATCTCTACCAGACGCTCGGGACGCTTGGCCATGATTTCGTGTGCCTTGGTTGCCTTTTGGCCGCCGGGATAGCCGGAATAGGTCAGATAGACCTTGTCCTGCATCTTTTTGCCGGTCAGACGAAGCTTGGCGGCATTGATGACGATGACGTGATCGCCGGTATCCACATGAGGTGTGTAGTCCGGCTTATGCTTGCCGCGCAGGATAGTGGCGATACGAGAGGCCAGCCGGCCCAAGGGGACATTGGTCGCATCCACCACGTACCAGTCCCGCTCGACGTCTTCCTTATTGACAGACACCGTCTTGTAACTTTGACTATTCATTTTTATATAGTTTGGTTCGGCCTGGCGGCCGACGGGTTTGGTTATTGCTCGCGCAAAAGCGGATGCAAAGGTAACGGTTTTGGTGCTCCGAAACAAGGATTTTTTCATCGAAGCTTCATAACCGGCTGATTTTCAGGCAAAAAATCGCACAATTTTTTTGTTGTAACTGTTTAGGTACCCGCTGTTTTTGCGCTAAAATGCCCTTTTTGCCCCTGTTTTTGCAAAAATTTTCTCACGTAGCGCTGCTACGCATCGAAAATTTTCGCTTC
>JALVEF010000317.1 GCA_027031185.1 Saprospiraceae bacterium | reverse complement strand
GCACGTTCGACTCGGCGTAGATCCGCGCAAACCAGACCAAGGCATCCGCGGTTCGGTCGTACTCCCTCACGGTACGGGTAAGACCAAGCGGGTGCTGGTATTGTGCTCGCCGGACAAGGAGGCCGAGGCCAAGGAAGCCGGTGCCGATTATGTAGGACTGGACGACTATATCCAAAAGATCCAAGACGGCTGGACGGACGTGGATGTAGTCATTGCCACGCCCAATGTCATGGCCAAAGTGGGGCGTATCGGACGCATCTTGGGGCCGCGTGGCTTGATGCCCAATCCCAAGACAGGTACGGTGACTATGGACGTTGCGCAGGCAGTCCGCGATGTGAAAGGCGGTAAGATTGCTTTCCGGGTGGACAAATACGGTATCATCCATTCGCCGGTCGGGCGAATTTCATTCGATCCGCAAAAGATCAAAGAAAACGCCAAAGAGCTGTTGGATACACTCACCAAAATGAAGCCTCCAACAGCCAAGGGCACTTACATGAAATCCATCCATTTGGCGCCGACTATGGGACCATCCGTCAAAGTGGACACGCGGTCATTCTAATTTATCCACCGGTAAAAAGAATTCGTCATGAATCGAGAGCAAAAAGCAGAAATGATTGCGTCGTTGAAGGAAAAGCTTGCCGGCGCAAACTTCTTCTATTTGACGGACAGTTCCGGACTGACTGTCGCAGAGATAAATAAGTTTAGAGGCCTGTGCTATGAAAAAGGTATCAAGCTCCAGGTCGTAAAAAATACCTTGCTGAGCAAAGCCCTGGAGGCACTCATCGAGGAAGGCAACGAAAATCTTCGGCAGATAGTCGAGCAACTCAAAGGGCCGACATCGCTGATGGTTTCAGACAACCCCAAGATCCCCGCCTTGTTGATCAAGGAGTTTCGGGAAGATCATGAAAAACCGGTATTGAAAGCTGCGTACATAGACAATTCGATCTATGTAGGAGATGACCAACTGGAGGCCTTGACCAAAATCAAGACCAAAGAGGAGGTAATAGGAGATATCATCCTGTTGTTGCAGTCTCCCGCCAAGAATGTAATCAGCGCATTGAAGAGTTCGGGCGCCACCTTGTCCGGTCTGTTGAAAGCGTTGGAAGAGCGTGCAGCATCCTGATTTTGGCTTCTAAGTTCAGCGCACTGATATTCTCAAAACACAATTGACAATGGCAGATTTGAAAGAATTCGCAGAAAAGTTGGTCAACCTGACCGTGAAAGAAGTAGCGGAATTGGCCGACATCCTGAAAGAGGAGTATGGCATTGAGCCGGCCGCAGCAGCGGTGGCCGTGGCAGCAGCTCCCGGAGCAGGAGGAGATGGTGCCGGCGGGGCAGAAGAGAAGACGGAATTTGATGTCGTCTTGACCGGCCCCGGCTCATCCAAGCTCCAGGTCATTAAAGTGGTCAAATCCGCATTGGGATTGGGGCTGAAAGATGCAAAAGAATTGGTGGACGGAGCTCCTTCCACTCTCAAAGAGGGAGTCTCCAAAGAAGAGGCCGAAGAGCTTAAGAAGCTCGTTGAAGAGGCCGGCGGTTCTGTTGAACTGAAGTAATAGCCGCGCCGGATGCGGTTTGAAAAAACCGTATCCGTGCGCCTGGCACACCAATTTTGGCATCACCCGAATCCCTTATGACAGGATTGCACTTTGCGATACAGCACATAACACCCAAAAGGCTTAGCTGCTGATCCCATCAGCGGCTAAGCCCTTTTGTATGATTGCACACATGCCGCAGACAGTCACCCGTTTCTCTCCTTAAAACTTACGCCATATTATGACCCATACCGCCTCCACAGTTTCGGCAGAAAGTAAGCGGATCAAATTCGGCAAGATCAACCTTCCGAATGAGTATCCCGACTTGCTCGAAATACAAATTAAGTCGTTTAAGGAGTTCTTTCAGCTGGAAACGACACCAGAAAACAGGGCCAATGAAGGCCTGTTTAAGGTATTCCAGGAAAACTTCCCGATCTCGGACACGAGAAACATTTTTACGCTTGAGTTTTTGGACTACTACATTGATCCGCCGCGTTATACCGTAGAGGAATGTATGCAGCGTGGTTTGACAATGAGTGTTCCGTTGAAAGCCAAACTGCGGCTTTCCTGTAATGATGAAGAGCATATAGATTTTAAGACGGTAGTCACGGATGTCTTTCTGGGCAATATCCCTTATATGACTGCCAAAGGTACCTTCATTATCAATGGGGCCGAGCGTGTCATCGTGTCTCAGCTTCATCGCTCCCCGGGTGTGTTTTTCGGCAAAAGCATCCACCCGAATGGTACGACCTTGTACAACGCACGTATCATCCCGTTTAAGGGGGCCTGGATGGAGTTTGCCACTGACACCAAGATGGTCATGTACACCTACATTGACCGCAAAAAGAAATTTCCGGTCACGACCTTGCTGCGCGCCATCGGCTATGATACCGACAAGGAGATTCTTGACTTGTTTGGTTTGGCCAAAGAAGTCAAAGCCACCAAAAAGGAGCTCAAAAAACATATTGGCCACAAATTGGCGGCCCGTGTGCTCAAGACCTGGGTGGAGGACTTTGTGGATGAAGACACCAGTGAAACTGTCACGATTAAGCGTCATGAGGTCATTCTCGAGCGCGATGTGGTGTTGG
>JALVEF010000316.1 GCA_027031185.1 Saprospiraceae bacterium | reverse complement strand
CGTATCAAGTTGCTGTATGTGGCCCCCGAAACCCTCATGACCGCATCTTTCCAGTCCCTGCTCGAGCGCCTGCCCGTCTCCTTCTTTGCCATTGACGAAGCACACTGCATCTCCGAGTGGGGGCACGACTTCCGTCCCGAATACAAACAGCTTTCCGTTCTCAAAACCCGCTTTCCTGAAAAGCCCGTCATCGCCCTGACCGCCACCGCCGACAAAGTCACGCGAAAAGACATCATCCGTATCTTACAGATCCAGGACCGCACCTTCCTCTCCTCATTCGACCGGCCCAATCTAAGCCTCCGCGTCGTGCCCGCACAAAAACGCGTCCAAGCCATTGACGCTTTCTTGCGCCAACGGCCCGGCACATCCGGCATCATCTACACGCTCAGCCGAAAGGGCGCCGAAACACTCGCCGAAAAGCTCAACCGCCTCGGACACCGCGCCGCCTTCTATCACGCCAACATGACGAGTAGCGAGCGTTCCCGCATACAGGAGCAATTTATCGCCGACGAAATACCCATCATCTGCGCCACCATCGCCTTCGGCATGGGCATTGACAAATCCAACGTCCGCTGGATCATCCACTACAATCTCCCCAAAAACATGGAGAGCTACTACCAGCAGATCGGCCGCGCCGGCCGGGACGGACTGCCAGCCGACACCCTTCTATTCTACACCTACGCCGACGTGGATATGCTCCAAAACTTCGCACTCGAATCCGGCCAACCGGAAATCCAACTCGAAAAACTCCAACGCATGCAGGAATACGCCGACGCCCTCACCTGCAGACGTAAAATCCTGCTCGCTTACTTTAACGAAACTCTCGAAACCGATTGTGGAAACTGCGACAACTGCGAAGACCCGCCCCCGCGATTTGACGGCACCATCATCGCGCAAAAAGCCATCTCCGCCATCATCCGCACCGGTCAGCAGGTCAATCTCAACCAACTTGTCTATATCCTCCGCGGCACGTCCAACAACGACATCGAGCGGCATCACTGGCACCGCATCAAGACTTTTGGGGCCGGGCGGGACCTGACCACGTTCCAATGGAAGCAGTACATCACCCAATTGATCCAACAAAACATCCTGGAAATTGACTACCTCGACGGCAAAAAACTCAAAGTAACTTCTTACGGCATGCAAGTCCTCAAGGGCCAAAAAGCCATCCTCCTGGCCAAAGTTCAAAACTTCTTCCAAATGCAAAAGGCCCGAAAGGAGAAAAAAAGCCCCATCACCGAGCAAGACAAAAGCCGGCAAAAGCTATTCGAAAAACTGCGCGAATGGCGCCATCAGACCGCCCTGGAAAACGAAGTACCTCCCCACGTCATCTTCTCCGATGCCACCTTGCACGATATTGCCCACAAACGCCCCCAAAACCGCCAGGAAATCCTCCGCGTAGCCGGCATGAGCGAACACAAATTTATGCGCTATGGACGCGAGATCATCCTCCTCGTCCAAGACTTCATCCACAAGGAAGAAAACAAGCGCCTGTCCAAGCTCCACGGGGGCACGTACCAATACACCAAAGCCCTCTTTGATGCCGGCATGGACGTACCGGATATCGCCAAAAAAAGACACCTGACCACACGTACCATTGTCTCACACCTGGCCAAGCTCTACGGCGACGGCGAAGACATTGACATAAACCGCATCTGGAACCTCGACCAACTCATCTCCCTCGCACGCCAATTGGAGACGTTACCCTTCCCGCCCGAAAAAAATCTCACCCGTTGCTTTGAGCATTTCGGCGGCAAATACGACTACGACCACATCAAACTGGCCATCGCCCATCTGCAGCGCACCGCCAGACAAGCTGACTTATAGCCGACAGGTAACTGTTTAGGTGCTCCTGTTTTTAGCGCAAAAACAGCGGGTACCTAAACAGTTACATTTTTGCAAAAACATTAATTTTTCACCACCAGCCGGACAGCCACCGGCTGCGCCTGGCCCGGGGAGAATACATAGACATAGTAAAGCCCCCGCGGCAAGTGCAACGCATCAAAGGCCACTTGCCCATTGGCAGCAGAACGCTCCGCTATCAAATGCCCTTCCACATCCAGCAATCGCACCCTGTACCGCCCACCATCCGGCATCATCACCGACAGGCGCGCGTGGAATGGATTCGGCGACACCTGCAATTCAACCCGCCCTGCCGGTCCGGCGACCGGCGACGGCTCCTGATACTCATACGCCCCGATATCCGGCGCCGCACCGGACGATCGCGGCATCTGATCCAAGTCCAGCGGGGGCGCTACCGACGGATCGCCGGCATCTATCAGCATGCTGCCCGGTAACAAATGAAAGTCATTATGGGCCGGATCTACAAACTCCATTTGATAGGCCGCTTGCGTGGACAAGACGACATTATGGTCCGTGACGCCGTCGTCAATGGCAAACTGGTTGGCCACATTGTTTTTGATGACACAATTTTGGCTTGGCTCGCCCTGTTTGGAGTCCGTGACCTTGATCCACGCGCCGCCGGGAGCCACTTGTGGTGTCGGGTCCAGCACGGTATTGTTGACAATCCGGCAATCCTTGGCGCCGTAGAATGATATGCCGTGCCAGTGATTGACCACAACCAGGTTATTTTCCACCACCCAATGGTTATAAAACCCATCAAAATTGCCGATCCCCTGC
>JALVEF010000315.1 GCA_027031185.1 Saprospiraceae bacterium | reverse complement strand
ACATTGGGCTTCGTAAAATAATCCCCCACGCTGCCATAAGGAGAGCGATGCGCCTTCGCCGTACACGTCCGCGGATCGGAATCCAGATAGCGGTAGCCACCCTGCCGCTCCAGCACCTGCTGCATCATGTAGGCCGACGCGCCACCGGGCACATCCTCGTCCAAAAACAAAATCCTGTTCGTCTTTTTCAAAGACGAAACTATAACTTGATTCAAATCAAATGGCAAAAGCGTCTGTATATCAATGACTTCGATCGAAATACCCAAATCCGCCAACAGATCAGCCGCCTGCAAAGCCATCCGCACCAACGGGCCGTAAGTCACCACCGTCACATCCGTACCACTGCGGAGAATTTCCGGCACACCCAGCGGCACCGTAAACTCTCCGATATTGTCAGGCATCACTTCCCGGAGACGATAGCCGTTTAGCACTTCAATGACAATGGCAGGCTCATCTATTTGCAGCAATGTGTTGTACATGCCGGCGGCCTGCGTCATATTGCGCGGCACACACAAGTACATCCCACGGATGGCATTGAGCAGCATCCCCATCGGCGAGCCGGTGTGCCATATTCCTTCCAAGCGGTGCCCGCGCGTGCGAATAATCGCCGGAGCCACCTGCATGCCATCCGAACGATAACGCATCGTCGCCAAATCATCCGACAAAGGAGACAAGCCGTAAATCAAATAGTCCAGGTACTGGATTTCTGCTACCGGTCGCCATCCCCGCATGGCAAGCCCGATCGCCTGCCCGATGATCGTCCATTCCCGGATACCTGTGTCAAATACCCGCTCGGCACCGTACTTGGCTTGCAGACCGGCCATGACTTGGTTGACACCACCAATCTTGCCCGTGTCCTCTCCAAAAGTGATCAAATTGGGATATTTCTCAAAGAGCTTGTCAAAGTTGGCATTGAGCACTTCGAAGCCCCGTTTATTCGGACTGGCGTCCGAATAAACGGGGGGGATGATGGGCACCTGGTCCAGCTTCTTCCCCGTTTCGGCATACAGATGGGTATGGTAGTCGCGGGCTGCCTTTTCATATTGGCGCTCCAACCAGAGCTTGACTTTCTCCTTGACGGGATGCGAAACACCGGCAAGCCCCAAAACCATACGGCGCCCCAGCGCCGTAATCTCCTGAAGTTCCGGCTGCATCATCGCCTTCAACTCCCGGGCCGCTTTGGCTACCGGCTTATTTTCCGGAAAGGCCTGCGTGAGTGCTTCGGCATATTGCAACAACGTCCGGTGACCGGCTTTGATCGGGTGATTGAGTTCCGTCCAGGCTATCTGTTTGTGCTTGACCACATATTCAGCCGCATCGGCGCGCATCTTGTCCACCTCGGCGGTAGTCAGATATTTTTTCTTGATCAGCCACTGCGCCATCCGTTCGATGCCGTCTGCATCCTTCTCCCATTGAAGACGCTCGGCAGACTTGTAACGTTCGTGCGATCCCGATGTGGAATGCCCAATGGGTTGCGTACATTCCTGCACGTGAATCAAAGCCGGGCGGTGGTACTTGCGACTCTTTTCAATGGCCGCTTTCATCGTCTTGCGGAGCGCCGGATAGTCCCACGCCTTGACACGGTGAATATCAATACCGGGCGATCCGGGCTTTGACTCCATCCCGGCCAAAGCATCCGAAATGCTGTTTTTTGCCGTCTGCAACTCACGGGGAACCGAAATCCCATAACCGTCATCCCACACGCAGACCACCAGCGGCACCTGCATTACAGCCGCCGCATTGACCGTCTCCCAAAAAGCACCCTCCGAAGTACTCGCGTCGCCAATCGTACAGACAGTCACCTCATCACCCTTGCGCGTAAACTTACTGCCAGACGCCAGTTGTGGCAATTCGCGGTACTTCTTCGACGCCAGCGCCAGCCCGAGTGCACGCGCCATTTGGCCCGTAGTAGAAGAAATATCAGCGCTGGAATTGAGCGGCATCTGCGTTTGGTCCAGCCAACGCCCCGACTCATCCAAAAACGGCGTGGCAAAGTGCGCGTTCATCTGACGCCCGCCCGAAAAAACATCCCGGTCCGGATCAGCATACAGCTGGGCAAAAAACTGCTGCACGGTCATCAAATCCAACGCAAAAAACAACGTCTGGTCACGATAATATCCCGCCCGGTAATCGCCCCGGCGAATACTTCGCGCCAGCGCCACCTGCGGCACCTCCTTACCCGAACCGAAAATGCCAAACTTACCCTTGCCGGACAGCACGTCCTTACGCCCGCGTACACTACATTCCCGGCTCACCAGACAAATCCAAAAATCATGCACGGCCTCCCGCGCCTCTTTGGACATTCGCTTTGTCGGGGGTACGTATTCGGTCACATCGAGCATAGGTCGTCGTTTTTCGCTTCGCCTCCTACAAAGGTAGGCTTTTTAGCGCACTTTGGTTCAGGACTAATATCCTAACAACTCCAATCTCCTGCGGTTTTTGTATTTTGCCCGGAAAAATCATAAGAATGAAACAAATCGCCGTACTGACCGGTGCCGGCATCAGCGCAGAGAGCGGCATCAGCACCTTCCGCGACTCGGGAGGCCTGTGGGAATCCTATGACATCAAAGACGTCGCCACGTACGAGGCCTGGGTGCGCAATCCGAAACTGGTACTCGACTTTTACAATGCGCGCCGCCGCCAACTTTTGGAAGTCCATCCCAATGACGCACACCGGGCACTCGTCCAACTCGAAAAAAAATACGATGTCCGCATCATCACCCAAAACGTGGATGATTTGCACGAACGGGCAGGTTCCACCGACGTCCTGCACCTGCACGGCGAACTGCTCAAAGTGCGCAGCACCAAACATCCATACCGCATTTACCCCTGGAAAAAAGACTTGCACCTGGGCGATGTGTGCGAAAAAGGCGGCCAGCTCCGCCCGCACATCGTCTGGTTTGGCGAAGCGGTACCTTTGATGCCGGTGGCCCAACGGCTGGTCGCCTCTTCTAATATCGTCATTATCATTGGTACTTCCATGCAGGTCTATCCCGCCGCCGGTTTGGTAGAGTTTGCGCCCAAGGGCGCGAGGATTTTTTACATTGATCCCAAACCACGGCCGACATATTCGCTTCGCGCCAATCCAAACGCCCACATCATCGCAGAAAAAGCCACCGTGGGCGTGCCCAGGCTGGTACAAGAACTATTGGACAATGCGTAACGCCGCATTCATCTTTTATTTTTTTCTGATGACGGTCGCCCCTGCCGTGGCCCAGGTTTTTACCGCCCGCCAAACGGCACTGGGTGGCATCAAGACAACGACCACTTCACCCATAGCCGCAGGCAATCCCGCTGCCGGCGGGCGCTGGGAAGGCTTTTCCGTCTATTTTGCACACCACAATCTTTTTACGGGGAGCGGCATTTCCCGCCTGGCCACAGGCGGGAAATATGCCATGGGCCGCGCCGGCAGCTTCCAGATCAATTTCAGACGAACAGGCCTGGAGTCCTTTCACCACCAATTGCTCACTGCCGACTATGCCCACCCGCTCGGAGACAAAATAGCTTTGGGTGCCGGTATTTTGTTTTTCAGCCGGCGGGCAGCCGGATACGAGCCGGCACGCCACCTGTCCTTCCGTATGGGACTCCAATTGGCCGTCTCGTCGTCCGTACAGGCAGGCATCCTCGTCTGGAATCCGATCCCGGACAGAACAAAAGCTCCCGCCCGCCGCTTTGATTCGGGTATGGCGGCAGGCATCGCCTGGCAACTACCGGCACTGACTACCTTCCTGGAAATAGAACAACCACAAAACACGCCATTTGAAATACGCTGGGGCGCCGATTACCGGCCGTCATCACAAATCTCCATCCTGCTCGGTGCCGCCACGGCACAGCGCACCGGAAGACTTTCCCTGGGCGCCCAATACCATCTGGCCAAAGCCACTATAACGGCCACAACGGTATTGCACAACCGTTTGCCGGTAAGCTATAGCGCCGGTCTGAGCTACCGGCTTATCAAAAAACAGGAATCCTCCGGACAACCGTCTGCCGGCCGGCTGACATCCGGCAGGAATATACGCCGCCCGGAATAAGCCCGGCATCATCCAGCCGGACCGTGTGCATCCCTTCCGGCAAATAGCGCGACGTCCGGTACACCACGCGACCCCGGCTATCCATCAGCACACAATCCCACGTCGAAGCGCTTCGCATCAAAAAACTGATATCAATATCGCCGGCTTCGCCGGCAATCACCGCACTCACAATCAGCTCTTCGCTTCCCGTTCCCCCGCGAAAATGCAAATCCGGATGATAGATACCGCCATCTTCCGAATAGGCAACAGGAACCAAATCGCGCCAATCCGGCAAGAGCAAGTTGGATAGCCACCCATCACGCAAGGCGCGCACGCGCAGCCGCAGCGAACCGCCGGATGCCGTGGTCAAAAACCGGAGCCGGCCACCGTCCGCCGTGGGCAAGTAGCGCACCCGGTCATCATCAAAACCATCCACAACAGTCAATCCCGCCAGTTGCAACTGGAACTGCAGACAGACTACATCCGGTGACCACGTGAGTACTATATCTCTCAAATCCCCCTTTTTGAAATAGTGATTTTCAACCCGTATCGGCAACGCCTTTCCCATCCCGGCAGAAAGAGACGGATTTGCAAAGAGCACGGCGGAATTGTCCAAGTCTCCCGTCTTGACAGCGATAAAACCAATTGGGTCGGCACGAGAGTCATCCGTAAATTCCTTATAATTAGTGCATGCGCCAAAAGGGGCGGCGAGCGGCGGCACACACGCATCATCATAAAACTGCCAAACCTTCGCCACCGGTTCGGTTGTTTCAGGTGACAGCAGCAAATCCACCAGGCGCCTGACATCTGCCTCCGTCACGCGGCAGTCAAAATTCACATCAGCAGCTATCTTTTGATAGGCCGACCCAAAGAAGTCAGACGCCAAGGCCTGCTCCAGCAGATACACGTCATACGCATCCACACCATTGGTAAAGTCCCCTTCTTTTTGAGGAGATACCAAAACCGGCCCGGCAGCGCTCAAAAAAGGAACTGCAAACTGACCATCCCTGTTGGATCGGGTCAATCGAAGCAGATTACGCCCGTCACGGTCGTACAGCCGGACTTCCACATCACGCACCCCGAAGCCCAGGTCGGTGCGCACGCGTCCGGGCAAGGCTGCCGGATATGGAGACAAAGATGTCTGGGCCTCGCCGGATATCCCCACCACAAAAAACAGGGCAAAAAACACCCCCGCTGACAAATACCATTTGTCTGCCATAGTACCATGCGTTGCAGGTAGGACTAAATATTTTCGGGGAAGTGTATTCTACATTTCAAAATTACCGGGCCCCGGTCTCAAATATGTACCCCCGGCCCTGTATTTATCCGATAAGATTCCGGACTTATATGACACCGCACCATGGTTAGGCAAAACCGGACGTCGCATTGCCCAAAAAAAGCGCCGCCCAAAGGGCGGCGCCACAGAAATATGTTCAGTTCACTCGGGAAGTATTCAGCTCGGATTCTTACCTCCGTCCAGGTAGCGCTGAAGCGCTTCCAGCTCATCCCACTTCTCGGCAGCGGCTAGGGCTGCTTGTTCGGGCCAGGTACCGGGATCCGCCATACGATAGCGCGGGCCAGCCTGATCGAGGATGCTCTGGAGCTTGGCCACAGGCGTATCAGCCAGTTGCTGCCAGGTCTTGATTCCCGCTTGGTGGAGAAGCTGCTCAATCTTTGGACCAATACCTTCGACTATCTTCAGGTCGTCCTTTTTATACTTGCGCTTGATGCCCATTTTAAACATCAACTTCTCCACCTTGGAGTTTGTGAGTCCACGCGCCGTTTCCTTGCCGGTGTCCAGTTGTTTTTGGACAGCGATGAGACGATCCCATTCACCGGCATCGGCGAGAGCGGCCTGCTCCGGCCAAGTAGTCGGATCAATGATGCGATAGCGACCACCGGCCTTGTCCAGCCAGGCTTTGATGGTTTCGGGCTTAGTAGCAGCCAGCTGTTTCCAGGTATAAATCCCGTGCTTGTTCAAAAATTCATTCATTTTGGGACCGATACCTTCGACGACTTGCAAGTTGTCTTGCAATGGATCGTAAATACTGGGCTTGCGGCAGTTAGCGTGCTCAGCTTCCAGATTTTTGTGTTTGGTCTCCAGCTCAAGATATTTTTTCTTCCAGGCATCCAAATCAGCCTGTGTAGCAGACAGTCTTGACTCTACATCAGCCAGCTTGGACTTATAGGTCTTGACATCGGAAAGCACCGCTTTGAGCTCACCTTCCAGATTGCTGATCTTGGACTTGTAGCCGTTGATCTCGTTGTGGTACTTGCCTTTCAGGCTGTCCAACTCCCCGGAATAGCGTGAAATCTTGACTTCATACTCCTTCCTGATAGAGTCCACCTGTCCGCGCGATTGGTTGAAGGCAGACTCCAACTCACCCATCTTGGCCTGGAAGGAGGTGATTTTAGATTCGTACTCCTGCTTGAGTTTGTCAATAGCAGCTGTAGAATTTTTCAGCTCTGTCTCAAGATTGGCGACTTGCTGATTGTAATTGTCCACCTGTGACTGATACTTCTGCTTGGCTTCTTCTGCCGCTGCCTTCTCAGCAGCCAGCTTTTCGTTTTGAGCTTTCAGATTGGCCACTTGCTGAGCATAGTCGTCCAATTGGGACTGGAACTTTTGCTTGGCCTCTTCCACTGCCGCCTTCTCGGCAGCCAGCTTTTCGTTTTGGGATTTCAGGTTGGCCACTTGCTGAGCATAGTCGTCCAATTGGGACTGGAACTTTTGCTTGGCCTCTTCCACTGCCGCCTTCTCGGCAGCCAGCTTTTCGTTTTGGGATTTCAGATTGGCCACTTGCTGAGCATAGTCGTCCAATTGGGATTGGAACTTTTGCTTAGCCTCTTCCACTGCCGCCTTCTCAGCAGCCAGCTTTTCGTTTTGGGATTTCAGATTGGCCACTTCAGTGCGCAATGTGCTCAGCTGTCCGTCCAAGTCACCTACCTTGCTTTCATAAGTGGACTTAAGCTGTAGGGCATTGTCCTGTTCTTTTTTCCACTTGGACTCCCATGACACAATAGAGGACTTGAGCTCGGTCACGTGCGTCTCATGCTCAGACTTCAATTTGGCCACGGCTTCCTTTTCGGCCTTGAGCGCGGCCTCCAATTCCGCGATACGCTTTTTATAGCCGTCAATCTCGGTATTCAGATTGCCGATTAAGCTGACCTTAGCATTAAAGTCGGTGTTGAGCTTGGCAAAACGCGCGTTGATATCCTCCAGTTCGGATTCTTTCGTCTTGAGTGTACCGCGAAGCGCTTGAAGATCATTCTCCAACCCACTCACACGCTTTTTGTAGCCCTCCAATTCACGTGAGACGGACTTCCATTTGGACTTATAGGCCCCCCAAATGGCACGACCCAACAAAAAAGCCACCAATGGCAAAGCCAAAAAGGCCAGTGCGGCCATCAGAGGTGATAAATCACAGAGACTGAATAAGTAAATCATCTTGTTTTGGTTTTATTTTTCAAAATGCGCAAGACAGTGCGTCTGTTCTTCGCGCGATTTTCATCACTGGTGTTTGACACCATAGGTTCTGTTTCTCCTTTGGACTCGGTGATGATTTGATCGGCCGGCACCCCTTTGGACTTGAGATAGTCCGCCACGATATCCGCGCGGCGCTGTCCCAAGCGCATGTTGTAAGATGCATCTCCCCTGTCACAAGTGTGTCCGGTCAGTTTCACCGTCTCACCGGAAACTTTGACGCGTGCAGCCACCTTGTCCAAGTATGCTTCGACTTCCGCATCATTGAGCTTGTTGTTGGAGTTCAGCGGGAAATAAATGATCGTCTTGTCATCTACCTCCACCAGCGACTTGGAGTGCTTCAAAGGACGGAAGGTAGCCGATGCAAACATTTCGTCCTTGTTGACTTGATCCTCACGCAGCTTAGATTTGAGCACGATGCGATCCTCCGATAGATGCTCCAGAAAGAGCTGCTTCACCTCATTGGCACGCGCCAATCCCATGTTTTCAAAGGACGAAGTGTTGGGCTCATCCCTGTCGTACAGGCCGGTAATCTCTAGCTTGTCCTCAGGCCCCAAGTTGTGCAAAATCGAATCCCGATACGCAGGAAACAGACTGTTCGTGACCGCAGCGGCCTTGCCCCAATTAAATTCCAGGGGCCCATGTGCCTTGGGCGGAGCTACTATGACCGTCGAATTGCAACACGTGTGTCGTGCGGTATTCCACGCATAGTAATACAGGCCGGTCAAAAACAGCCATAATGCGCCTAAAATGTACTTCATGATATTGTGAGTTTAATGGTCAATCAGGCAGCAACGGCATTGCTCAGCGCGCTGCCGACACAAAAGTATCAACTTTTCCTTTATCTGTGACACCAATAAGTGCATTTTTTTTCGAAGCAACAAATTTTTCCAAGGCCGCTCAAAAATAATTTGTATCTTCGGCAGCCGTTTACTCACAAGATGTACACAAAATGGACGAAAACACCATCAAACTGACCGAATATAGCCACGGTGCGGGTTGTGGGTGCAAAATCGCCCCCCAAGTTTTGGACCGCATATTATCCGTGGGAGAAACCGGCCCGGGCCCTCGATTCGAAGAACTACTCGTGGGCAATTCGGAGCGCGACGATGCCGCCGTCATGGACCTGGGTGACGGTACAGCCATCATTTCCACCACAGACTTTTTCATGCCCATCACAGATGATCCCGTAGATTTTGGACGCATTGCCGCCGTCAACGCCATCAGTGACATTTATGCCATGGGGGGCACACCACTGCTGGCCATTGCCATATTGGGTTGGCCCGTAGATAGATTACCGGCCGAAACGGCCGGTCAGGTTGTCGAAGGAGGCAGGCGCGCCTGTGCCGAAGCCGGTATTCCATTGGCCGGAGGTCACAGCATTGACAGTCCGGAGCCTATCTTCGGACTGGCCGTCACCGGACGTGTCCCCATTCAGTATCTGAAGAAAAACAGCGGTGCCACTGCCGGATGCTTGATTTACCTGACCAAGCCCGTGGGCGTCGGCATTCTGGCCACCGCACAAAAACGCAAAATCCTGCGCCCGCAAGACAAGAACCTGGCCCGTGACTCCATGGTCAAACTCAACAAAGCCGGTGAGCACTTCGCGCGTGCCGACTATGTAAAGGCCATGACCGACGTGACCGGTTTCGGTATTCTGGGCCATCTCAAAGAAATGTGCCAAGCTTCCGGTGTCAAAGCACAAATTGACTTCCCCAAGGTAGCTTTACTTGACAAAGAAGCTCTCGACTACTACATCGCACAAGACTGTTTTCCGGGGGGAAGCAAACGCAACTGGAAGAGCTACGGCCATCTCATCGGACCCTTGACTGACTACCAACGCATCATTCTCACCGACCCGCAGACCAGCGGCGGCCTCCTCGTCGCCGTCGAACAAGCGGCCCAACAGGATTTTGAAGCACTGGCACGTGCGCAAGGCATCGGGGACATCCAACCCATCGGCCGGCTGGTCCCGGAGACTGCTCAAGAAGCCCTCATTGAAGTGCTTCCCTAAGCGATCCGACCCGGGCAAGGGCGTAAGTAAGGCTTCCTTTAAAAGGCAAAGGCCTTTTCCCCATAAATCATTGAAAATCAGCTGATTTGGCAGACGGTTCCCAGCTGGAATCCAGTCCCGCACTTACTTGCTTTGCCTGACATGGGCTTGGCCCCTTCCCGCATTTGATCTATACCGGATGAGTGCCAATTGATGCAAGCGGGACGTTGAATTGCTTGCGCGTTGAAACTGGCTGACGCCGTTGAATTTGGCTGGCGCCGTTGAAATAGGCTGGCGCCGTTGAATTTGCTTGCGCGTTGAAATAGGCTGACTTCGACGGTTCAACGTGCTCGGTTCGACGGTGACCTTCGATGTTGCTCGGTTCGACTTCGTTT
>JALVEF010000314.1 GCA_027031185.1 Saprospiraceae bacterium | reverse complement strand
TACGTCTTCCGGCGGCATCAGGCGCTCATAAGGCGGGAGGTTGTCGCCTTTCCAGGAGTCGGACCAGGTGGCGCCGGGCATCACTGCTGTCACTTTGATGTATTGGCTTTTGAGTTCTTCGCGCAGCACCTTGGAAAAGCCCAGCATGGCGAACTTGGAAATGGTATAGCTGCCGCCGCCGGGATAGGCCATAAAAGAGGCGATGGATGCGATGTTGAATATATGGCCGTGCCTGGGGATGGCTTTTATCAGTGCGCGGGTAAGGCGGTAAGCACTGTACAGATTGGTTTGGATTTGTTGCTCCAGGCGGCCGTCCGGCTCTTCCAGGATATGGCCGGGCAGAAACACGCCGGCATTGTTGACCAGGACGTCCACCTGCGGCCGATGTTCCATGATAAAGGAGGCAAAGGCCTGTACACCTTCCGGTGTACTCACATCTGCGGGGAAGGTCAGTAACTGCTGTTGTGGGTAGGTGTTGCGCCAGATGGCCTGCATGGCCTGTTGATCTGATTCATGACGGGAGCATACGGCGATGTCCAGGCCTTCACGGGCAAATGCGTGGGCAATGGCCAGGCCGATGCCTTTGGTACCTCCTGATATGACAGCCAGTTTATTCATTTGGGAGCGGGTTTAGGAACCACAAAGCTAATAATTGCGTTGAATCGTATCCGGTATGTGCTGAAATACTAATACTTTTGGCGCCACAAAGATTACACCGTTTATGCTGCTAAAGCCGCTATACCACTTCGGACGTTACCTTCTGTTGATGGGACAGGCGTTTTCGCGTCCGGAGAGCTGGCGCATGTATTTCAAGGAGTTTATCCGGCAGGCCTATGACATTGGGATTGGGTCGCTCATCATTGTGGCGCTGATCTCGGTGTTTATCGGTGCGGTGTCCGCCCTGCAATTTGCCTATCAGCTGGACGGGCAGCTGATTCCCATGTACTACATTGGATACATTGTGCGGGATCTGGCGATCATAGAGTTGTCGCCTACTTTTACGAGTCTTGTTTTGGCGGGCAAGGTAGGCTCCAATATCGCGTCCGAAATCGGGGGGATGCGCCAAAAAGAACACATTGATGCCATGGAAATCATGGGATTGAATACGGCGGCCTATCTGATCATGCCACGGGTGCTGGCGGCCGTTATCGTCATTCCGTTGCTGGTGGCGGCATCGGCCTTTGTGGCCATTTTGGGCGGCTACGTGGCCGTGGTACTTCCCGGCGAACTGAGCCATGCGGAGTATGTGCGTGGGTTGCTTACATTTTACAATCCGTACAATTTCAGGATGATGTTTATCAAGTCCATTGTATTTGCCTTCATCCTGACGTCCGTGAGCTGCTATCAGGGCTACTACGTGAAGAGCGGCAGTGTCAATCTGAGCAAGGCCAGTACCCAGGCCGTGGTTTATAGCAATATTCTGATCCTTCTGGCAGATTATTTATTGGTAGTACTTCTGACGGCAGACTAATGATACGGACAGAAAACATATTCAAGAGTTTTGGCGACAATGAAGTGCTCAAGGGTATCTCGCTCACCTTTGAAAAGGGGAAGACCAATCTCATCATCGGACGAAGTGGCGCCGGCAAGACGGTTTTGCTCAAGATATTGGTGGGTTTGATTCGCCCTACATCGGGCACGGTATGGTATGATGATGTCAACTTTACCGCTCTGGACAAAAAGGCGCTGCGCAAGATACGTATGAACATCGGCATGCTCTTCCAGGGGTCTGCGCTGTTTGATTCACTCACCGTGGAGGAGAATATACGCTTTCCGCTCGATATGCTGCGCAAGGATATGACAGAAGCAGAAAAGCAAAAGCGGGTGGATTACTGTCTGGATGTGGTCGAGCTGGAAGGGGTCAACAAAAAATATCCTTCGGAAATCAGCGGCGGCATGCAAAAGCGCGTCGGCATCGCACGTGCCATTGTGCTGGACCCCAAGTACTTGTTTTGTGATGAGCCCAACTCGGGTCTTGATCCCAAAACGGCTCTGCTCATTGATGACCTGATCCACACCATCACCGTCAATAATCAGACTACCACTATCATCAACACGCACGACATGAACTCGGTCATGGGCATCGGTGAGAATATCGCCTTGCTGCACAACGGTAAAGTGGCCTGGACCGGTACCAAGGATGATGTCCTGCACACGGACAATGAGTTTTTAGAGTCCTTTATCTTTGCATCTCCTTTCCTGCGTGAACTCAAAGAGCGGGCGTTCGGTAAGTAGGATTGTAACTGTTTAGGTACCCGCTGTTTTTGCGCTAAAATGCCCTTTTTGCCCCTGTTTTTGCAAAAATTTTCTCACGTAGCGCTGCTACGCATCGAAAATTTTCGCTTCAACAGGAACAAAAATGCCTATTTTATCCCTAAAAACAGGAGCACCTAAACAGTTACGTAGGATTTTTGTGTTTACCATCGAAAATTTTACCAAAGACAGGGGCGAAAAGGCCTATTTTCCCCTAAAAACAGGAGCACTTAGGCAATTACATTAAGTCTCAAATCCGGGACCTTGGCCCTAGGACCATTGACCCCGGGCCATCAAACAGCAAGTGAGCGTAGGAAATTCAACGGCCCGAAGGGCCACTTCAACGCTCGTCCCGCACTTACTTGCCCCAAATGCGTAGTAATCAGCCATGCCCCT
>JALVEF010000313.1 GCA_027031185.1 Saprospiraceae bacterium | reverse complement strand
TAACCCGTTAACCCGTCCCGCACTAACTTGCTTTGCTTGATTTTGGCTATGTTCCTTCCGCAAATGCTTTTTGCAGGATGAGCGCCATATCACTCCGCACTAAGGGCAAGTAAGTGCGGGACCGCTAACCCGTCCCGCACTAACTTGCTTTGCTTGATTTTGGCTATGTTCCTTCCGCAAATGCTTTATGCAAGATGAGCGCCATATCACTCCGCACTAAGGGCAAGTAAGTGCGGGACCGCTAACCCGTTAACCCGCTAACCCGCTAACCCGTTAACCCGTTAACCCGTTAAACCGCTAAACCGCTAAACCGCTAAACCGCTAAACCGTCCCGCACTTTTTTACATCTTGTCCAGCTTGTCCATCAAGTCATTTGCGTCTTCGAGACTCAGCTCATCGTCCTGTGCCTTGGCCAATGCCATAGCAGAGTAAATGTATTTACGTGCCTTGCGGCGCCGCTTTAGTTTCATATACAACTGGGCGATCGTCAGGTACAGCTCGCTCGTCGGATTGGCTTTCGCCTCCGTGCGCAACAACTTAGTCGCGCGGCGCAAATATTTTTTATTCGAGATGGCAGACAAAAAGGTCTGGCCGACTTCCAGCATCTCGTCCTCGTTGGCCGGCGGGAATTTCTTATAGTGGTCGAATACCGCGAGCGCATATCCTTTGCGATCGCCGCGGCGGCGGTAGTAGGTAGCGCGGATCTTGGATGCCAGGCGCTCCCCCTCGGTGCCGGCAAAGGCCCGCCGATACACGTCCTGGATTTCCTTCAAGTCTGCGTCCGGTGCATTGAGCTTGCGTTCCAGCAACTGCTGGATTTTGCGCCCCACCTGCGCAGAGCCGAATTTGCGATAAAAGGCATCCTTGTGCCGGACCATGTATTCAAACATCGGGGAGGCGGCATCCGTGGTATATTTAAAAATCGTTTGCATGGCTGTCGGCGTGGTCCAGTCCTTCTGGGTTTGGAGATACGCCTCGGCGATCTCTCCGTGCGAGTTGTCGCCCAGTCGGTACCGCATCTCCATATATTTGAGCAGGAAGCCCGGGCTGCGGTCGCCATCCCGGTAACGCGCCTCCATCGCCTGCAGGCTCTGCTCCGGATTGAGCGCCTTTTTGGCCTCCTTGATTAGATTGTCCACGCTCTGATAGCCCGCCACCTTGTGGATGAGCGTGCCCTCCGAATCCAGAAACAGCAGCGTCGGGAAGCTCTTGACCTGATACCGGACCGCCAGAATCTTGCCCTCGCCCTTTTCCATATCAAACTTGCTGCTCACGAAGTGTTCGTTAAAAAAACGGCCGGCCTTCTCTTTCGGAAAGACCGATTGGCTCATTCGTTTGCACGGCGCACACCACGTCGTATAGGCATCAATGAATACCAGTTTATTTTCCTTTTGCGCCAGCGAAAGGATTTCGTCAAACTTGCCTTTGGTAAAGTGGATGCCCTGTGCGGTGGCCGCTGCGGCGCCCCACCAGAGCAGTACAAGTGTAAGAAATGTTCTCATTTGCTGTTGGATTTTGCCCCGTCACCGTGCGGGCGGGGATAAAGCCGGGGGACAACACTTCTTAACGCAAGAAGTGCGCCGGTGTTGCCGGCAGGGCTTCAATCCGGCGGCAGCAAGTCTTGGCGAGAGCGGTGGACAAAGGTCAGGTCAAACGGCTTTTCGCGATGGACGAGTAGGAAGTGATTATCGCGCATGCGCGCGATGGTGTTTTTGATGCGGCGCAAGTAATGGGCATCGAGGTGTTTGCGGTGGTTTTCATCAAATTCCACACAGATGATATCCACCGGTATTTGGCGGGTGATGATGTCGTCCAGGACTTCGTACTCGGCCCCTTCGATATCCAGTTTGAGCAAGTGGATGCGGTCGTGCCCGAGTGTGTTCATGACAGTGAGCAGGTCTTTGACTTCGGCGAGAAAGTATTCCCCGGTCTTTTGCAGGTTTTTGACCGAGTGAGAGACATGGTCCGGATTGGCCGGCGCATAGAACTTGAGCGTTTCATTGCGATGCCAGATGCCGTAGGCGTGAAATTGCGTCCTCCGGACGGCATCGGGATCATCGGGGTAGCGCGGCCGGGCGGGGAGGTCATGCGTGCGTGCGGTCAGGATAGCTGACCGCACGTCATCGTAATGCGCTTTTGCCCTGGGGGTGGGATCGAAGATATGAACCTGGCATCCGTAGTGATGGGCCAGTTCCAGGTCGAAACTGATATCGGTGCCGGCGCCGGCCAGGTAGCAGACCGATTCGGCGGTGATGGCATTTTCGGGGAATACCCAACCGCCGTAGTCACTGCCCAGGCGCCGGAGGGGTATTCGCGCATCGAGCGGGAATGCCGTCAGCATCTCCCGCAGCCGGTGGATATTTCGCATCACAAATGACATGGCTTTTTGGCGGGTGAAGATAGGGATTGTTTTTTTGTACCTGTTTGCCCCCCGCTGTTTTTGCGCTGGAAAAAAAGTAACTGTTTAGGTACCCGCTGTTTTTGCGCTAAAATGCCCTTTTTGCACCTACCTTTGCCAAAATTTTCTCATGTAGCGCTGCTACACATCGAAAATTTTAGCTTCGGTAGGCACAAAAACAGCGATTACCTAAACCGTTACAATGTGTGAAAAACATCGCGTCTATCCTGGAAAACAAGTATGTTCGGGAAACAAAAAGCCG
>JALVEF010000312.1 GCA_027031185.1 Saprospiraceae bacterium | reverse complement strand
CGGTGCGTTCCCTCGGGTACTGTCTTTCCACTTCCGCTTTGACGGCGGCCAGGAAGGCGTCTTGGATGTCGCGGTGCACCAGGACGTAGTCAGGGGCGACACAGGTCTGGCCGGCGTTGAGAAACTTGGCCCACACGATGCGCCGGGCGGCTGTTTTGATGCGCGCACTTTTCAGGACGAAACAGGGACTTTTGCCACCGAGCTCCAGGGTGACGGGTGTCAAATGTCTGGCAGCGGCTTGGTAGATGATCTGCCCCACGCGCGTGCTGCCGGTGAAAAAAATCTTGTCGAAGTGATGATGCAACAGTTCGGTGGTCTCCGGCACGCCGCCTTCGACGACGTGGAAATAGGCGGGATCAAAATTCTTGTTGATGAGTGCGGCCATGACGGCCGATGTGTGCGGCGCCTTTTCGCTGGGCTTGAGTATCACCGTGTTGCCGGCGGCCAGGGCACTGATGGCGGGCAGGAGGGCGAGTTGGTAGGGATAGTTCCAGGCGCCGATAACGAGGCAGACGCCCAGCGGCTCGGGGATGATATAGCTTTTGGCGGGGAAGTTGACGAGGCCGGCAGGTAGCTTGACGGGACGTGCCCACCGTTTTATTTTTTTGATAAACAGGTTGAGCTCATGGTAGATGAGGCCCAGCTCGGTGGCATACGTGTCAAACGGGGACTTGGCGAAGTCCTTGTGGATGGCGTCGTAGAGTTCGGATTCTTGTGCGCGGAGCAGGCGGCGGATCTCCTTGAGCCGGGCCAGGCGAAAGCGGACGTCGCGTGTCTTGCCGGAATGGAAGAATTTCCGCTGTGCCGTGATGAGTTGGCTGTAGTCCATGTGGCTTGGATTGTGGTGCGGCGTGTAATGTACGGAAAAACGGAGAAGTGATTGTTAATTACAAATGGAAAATGAATAATGGTTGAATGCGCTCTTGGCGGAGCGCGTTGAATCATTTCATGTTGAACGCTACGCGTTGAAAACACGTATTGATTTGTAACTGTTTAGGTACCCGCTGTTTTTGTGCTAAAATGCCTATTTTATCCCTAAAAACAGGAGCACCTAAACGGTTACAATGAAAAATAAAAAATATCCGGGCTTAGCTCGGTTGAAACGTCCCGCATTTACGTGCTTTGGCTGGTTGATGCTGACACTCGGTGTGTGGGTAAGTAAATGCGGGACACACAATCATACTTTGCATGGGCGAATAAGCTTTGCCAAGCGGCATGTTTCGGTATGGGGGCGGTAGAAGTACCGGGAAAAACAATATGGTGGCACGTGTGTATATTTTGCTTACTTTTGTGCGTTTTCTCCGGTGGCTTGGCGAATAGGCGCATTTCTGTGGCAGCTCCGGGGACAAAAGCAAAAAAATATGGATACAATTAAGCGCGAAAAGCGCATAGCCGGTTGGTTGACCTTTGCGATTTCCTTTATCGTGTATTTCTTCTCAGCGGAGCGCACAGGCAGTTTGTGGGACTGTGGTGAATTCATGACGGGGGCGGACAAGCTGGAGGTGGTCCACCCGCCGGGCGCGCCGCTGTTTATGATCGTAGCGCGGATGTTTGCGTTGTTGGGTCACTTGTCGGACGATCCGGCCAATATTGCCTTTATGGTGAATTTGAGCTCCGGGTTGTTTACGGCCTTTGCGGCGATGTTTGTGGCCCTGACGGCGATGGAATTCGGGAAGCTGGCCCTGGCCGGGCGGGAAGGCATGCTGGATTTGCCGGAGCGTCTGGCGCTGGCCGGCGGTGGTGTGGTGGCCGGGCTGGTGACGGCGTTTGCACCGTCCATCTGGTTTTCGGCGGTGGAGAGTGAAGTTTATGCACTGTCCACGTTTTTCACGACGATGACGTTTTGGGCGGCAGTCAAGTGGTACGCGCTGCCGCGCGAGGCAAAGCACGACAAGTGGCTGGTCTTCTCGCTGGTGGCGGCGGGCATTTCGATAGGTGTCCACCTGTTGAGTTTGTTGGTCTTTCCGGCGATCGCGCTGTTGTATTACTTTAAGAAGTATGCGAGGCATACGTGGGTGGGCGGACTCGTAGCACTGGTCGTGGGTGTGCTGTTGATCGGTCTGGTACAGAAGTTGATCATCACCGGCATTCCGAATTTGTGGGGTTTTTTTGAAATTCCAATGGTCAACACGCTGGGCCTGCCCCGACACTCGGGACTGGTCATGGCCGTGCTGGTGCTGGCCGGTCTGTTCTGGGCGGTCTTTCGTTTCGCGCGCCGGCGTGGGATGGCCAATTTGTACAATCTGACCTTTGCCTTGGCGCTGATGGCTATCTCTTATATGGTCTATGGCGTCATCGTGGTGCGCGCCAATGCCGAGCCGGCGATCAATATGAACAATCCCAACGATGCGCTCCGGCTGATTCCCTATCTCAATCGTGAGCAATACGGCGAGCGTTCGTTGCTGCGTGGCCCGCAATATACGGCCGACGTAAAGCGCGATGCCTTCGGCAATGCGATCGCAAAAGAGGAAAATCGCTACGGCTGGACGGGTGAGCGGTACGAGATCGTGGACAAGAAGCAGACGTATGAATACCGCGACCGGGACAAGGTCTTTTTCCCCAGGATGTATGACCCGACGCCGCCACGGCCACAACTCTACGAACTTTGGATGGGACACAAGGGGCCGCCTACGGCAGGCGACAACTTGCGGTTTTTCTGGCGGTATCAAGTGCTATGGATGTGGGGCCGCTACTTTATGTGGAACTTTGTGGGCAAGCAAAACGGTGAACAGGGCTTTTATGATTGGGACAAGAGCAAAGGCAACTGGATCTCCGGTATTCGTTTGATAGACAATGCGCATCTGGGTTTTGACCAGCGACTGATCACCAAAAAGATGAAAGAAGATAAGGCGCGGAATACCTACTACTTCATCCCGTTTTTGCTGGGCTTGCTCGGGGCTGTATTTCACTACCGGCGGCGTCCCAAGGATTTTGCCGCTTTGTTGGTCCTGTTTTTGATTACGGGCGTGGGGCTGGTGGTGTATTCCAATGAGCCTCCCAACGAACCCCGGGAGCGGGACTACGTCTTTGTTGGTTCGTTCTTTACCTATGCCATTTGGGTCGGGCTGGCCGTGCCGGCGCTGTTCCGGTTGTTGCGCCGCTATGTTTCGCTCACCGGCCTGTTGCCTGCCGGAATTGCCGTGGCCCTGGGCTTGACGGCACCGGTGCTGATGGGCACTCAAAACTTTGATGACTATGGACGCAAGGGCATCACGGCGGCGCGCGACTATGCGCACAACTTCCTGGAGTCCTGCGCCAAGAATGCCATCGTCTTTACTTATGGCGACAACGACACCTATCCGCTGTGGTATGCTCAGGAGATCGAAGGTATCCGCACCGATGTAAGGGTGGTCAATTTGAGTCTGATCGCCGTGGACTGGTACATTGACCTGCTCCGTCGCAAGGTCAATGACTCGCCGCCGATCAAGCTGACGATTCCCAAGGAGGCCTATCGCGGTTACAAGCGCAATATGCTGGTCTATGCCTCGACACTGGGCCTAAAAGAGCCTCCGGCTATGCCGGCGCGCGAAGCGTTGAAGTTTGCCGGCGAGCATCATCCCATTCCGCGCGGTCGCGGGGAGCCGTTTGTCTCTTACTTCCCGGCCAAGCACATCTTTATTCCCGTGGATAAGGAGGAAGTGGTACGCCTGGGCGTAGTGAGCGCCAAGGACACGGCTCGCATCGTATCACGGGTGGATCTGAATTTGTCGGGACGCTATATGATCAAAGACCAACTGGCCGTGCTGGATGTCATCGCATCCAATCTGTGGGAGCGGCCCATCTACTTTGCCGTGACCTGCCGCGAGGAAAAAGTGGCCTGGTACAAGGACTATCTCCGGCTAGAAGGCCTGGCGTCGCGCATCGTGCCGATCCGGACGCTCCCTGAAGAAGACAACACTTCACGTGGCGGTGGTGTGACCTATATGGGCGATGTGGATCCGGATATCGTCTTGCAGAATGTCAAGAAGTTTTGGTGGGGCAATTTTGACAAGAAGGACTTGTTTGTGGACCATAGCTATGGTGCGGCGGTGCAGTCCCACCGCGAGGTCATGTACCGGGCGGCCAGGGCATTTGTGAAGCGCGGGCAAAACGACAAGGCCGCCGAGCTTATCAATATTTATTTCAAGGCCTTCCCGGATATGAACTTCCCCTACGATTATTTTACGGCGAGATTTTTGGAGTTGTTGACGGCAGCCGGTCACTATGCGGAGGCCAAGAAGCATTTGAAGATTTTGGAGCAAAATACGCTGGACAATGCGCGCTTTTTGAATGCTATTGATCCGTCCGTGCGGAGCCGGAGTTTCGGGCGTTTTGAAAGCTTGACACGGGGGACCATCTCAAATATGATGAAGATTGCTCGGGCGGGCGGGGACACGGCTTATGCCGAGCAATTGCAGAAAGAATTTGCATTTTATATCGGGCCAGCCCAGCCAAAGGAAATGCCGCCCCAAAAAAGTCTGTCGCGATGAAAGCAGGCCGGAAAAAGACCATTGCGATCGGCTCGGATCACGCCGGCTATGCGCACAGAGAAGCCATCGTCCGTATGCTGAAGCGGGACGGTTATCGGGTGATAGATTACGGAGCCTTCGGCCCCGTGTCGGTGGACTATCCGGACTATGCCCACCCGGTGGCGGATGACGTCGAAAACGGGCGTGCGGATTTGGGTATTGTCTTGTGCGGCAGTGGCAACGGTGTGGCCATGACAGCCAATAAGCATCAAAAGATACGGGCCGCGCTGGCCTGGCGCCGTGAGATAGCCCGTCTCGGGCGTGCGCACAACGATGCCAATGTGCTGGCGATTCCGGCCCGTTTTGTATCGGAGCGGCTGGCCAAAGACATGGTGCGCATTTTTCTCCACACGCCGTTTGAAGGCGGCCGACATCTGCGTCGAATCAAGAAAATCCCGCTTTCGGCGGAGTAGGATGCTCGAGGGGCGTCACTTCCTGCGCCGGGGGTGCAGGAAGTGACGCCCGGGTGATTGCGCGCGTGTGGATACGATACATTCAAAACACCGACCCCAATGGCAAAAAAATTGTTTTTAGCGCCGGTTGTTTTTCTTTTCACCATCAGCCTGGGCGCCCAAAGCCCGTCACCGGCGCCCGCCGGCGCAGCGGTGCCGGATATTCTCGCTTCGACGATTACGGCAGAACACTTGCGTCGCCATGTGATGGTGCTGTCATCAGACGGGATGGAAGGTCGGGAGACCGGACAACCGGGACTCCGCCGGGCGATGCGGTACGTCGAAAACCGTTTGGGCTCCTTTGGAGCCCAAGCCTTTGGAAATCCAAATGGCGAGCGGCCCTTTGAGTATGACTATGCGTATCACCGGATGAGTGCGGGCAAAGCCTATCTGACCGTTGGGCAGACGCACCTGACGGAGGACACGGACTTTGTGGTGCCGCAGGATCTCAACGACTACCTGGACGAGACAGAGATGCATGAGGTCGTCTTTCTTGGCTATGGCATTGATGCGCCGGCATATAGCGATTACACGAACCGCCGTGTGCGCGGCAAGTCTATTGTGATATTTAGCGGTGCGCCGCCTCGCGGTGAGCTGGCCGCGTGGGGCTCGGATACGCTGAAATTGCGGGCTGCCAAAAAGCACGGGGTGCGGACGGTCTTTGTCGTGCGCGATAGCTTGCCGGCTGTCCGCCGGTCGTACCGGTATTGGGAGGAAGGGCGCGGCCCGGAGCCGGCCAAGTATTATGCGCCGACGGTCTATATCACACCGGGCACGGCGGAAAAGATCATGGGGCGGCGCTGGCGCAAGGCGTTGCGCTGTCGCAAACGGATAGACCGGCGGCTCAAGGCAGGCCATTTTACCGTGCCGGCTATCGTCTCGCTTGAGATAAACACAAAACATCTCGTCCTGGAAGGCAGCAATATCCTGATACTCATCGAGGGGACGGATCCAAAGCTAAAGGATGAATATGTCTTTGTCACGGCGCATCTGGACCACCTGGGCCGGCGGGGCGATCTCATCTACAATGGTGCCGATGACAATGCCGGCGGTTCGGCGGCGCTGCTGGAATTGGCGCGCGTGTTCAATCATGCCCGTGAGATGGGGCAAGGCCCTCGGCGGAATATCGTCATCATGTGGGTAACGGGCGAGGAGAAGGGCTTGCTCGGGTCGAAGTACTACACCAATCATCCCAACGTGCCGCTGGAGCAAATCGTGGCCGAGGTCAATATGGATATGATCGGTCGGCACAACAAGGCGGACACGGGCAAGGATTACGTATATGTGATCGGTTCGGACCGGTTGAGCACGGATCTGGACAGCATCATCCGTGCGGCCAATGAGGCACACGTGGGCCTGGAGCTGGATTATCGCTACAATGCCAAGGACGATCCCAACCGCTTTTATTACCGGTCGGATCATTACAGTTTTGCGCGTAAAGGCATTCCGTCGGTCTTCTTTTTTAAGGGGACGCATGACGACTATCATCAGCCGACGGATACGTACGAAAAGCTGGACTATGACCGGATGGTCAAAGTCGTGCGCCTGATCTTTCACACGATATGGGATCTGGCCAATATGCCGGCGCGGCCGCGGTTGAATGTGGAAGAAACGACAACTAACCATAAAAAATGAAAGATAGTTGAATCGTCCCGCACTTACTTGCTGTTTGACGGTCCACTGCACAGGGCCCAAGGTCAATGGTAGCACATCAGGGGTAAGTGCGGGATGTTGAAATTGCTGACGCGTTGAATTGCGCTCCTGTCGGAGCGCGTTGAAGGGGATAAAAAGATGACCTCGTACTTACTTGCCCAAAAATGCGTAGCGACCAGCTATATTCCGGCAACCTGCCAATGCGTGAAGGAAAGGGCGCTTATCTTGCAAAGCAAGTAAGTGCGGGGCTGCTACACCGTTTTTATTGACCAGCCGGAATTATTAGAAGAAGCTCACCATTTCAACGTGGTGGTCCGGGAGCCATTGAGAAAGCGCACGACGCGTGCGCCGGGTACTTTTGGGCGGATGACTTGCTTGAGGAATCGCTTGATGGCGCGGCGGTTGTTGAATGATATGGGAATCAAGTACTGGTACCGGTCTCCGGCCCGGCGGCAGTAGAGGCGTCCGACGCCGAGGGCTTTTAACTGTGAATTGGTGAGCCGCATTTCGGATGTGACTACTTCGACGGCATAGCCGGTATATGCTTTGTCAAAGCTGCGGATGTTTGATGAGAAGGTGGTTTCGTCCACGTCGGGCTGGGCGGCGGGATTGGTCACCTCCGTTTTTCCGGGGCCGTCAAATCCTTTTTCGATGATGTTCCACTCATCTTGCGCCTGTGCGGAGATGGAAAGGAAAAGCAGGCAAGCATTTGCCAAAAACCATCTTTTGAGAGCCCACGTCATTGGTGTCGGTTTTTACGTAGCTTCATTGTCACGGGGACTGCTACAAAAAAGCGCAAAAACAGTGAATGTTTTTGCGCTATATGTGTTCATGGTGCGAAGTCAGTGAATGCACAAAGGTATATGGTTATTTTTATAAAAGTCAAATTTTTTTATTTGTGACATAACAAATGCGGCAAAAATACCCTGTTTGGTGTAGGTTCGGATAGCTGGATAGCAGTAGTGTCGGCGCGATGAGATATATGGGATGTTGTGTTTACGTGTTGGTGGCAGTGAATAAGCGGCTTACAGATGTGTAGTGTAATTGATATGTTAAAATGTGATTTGTGGTGCATAAATGCTTGAAAATCATGTGGATATGATGTATCTTCGTGGCGTCGTAATTAGGCTTCCCATTTTATTTGGACATTCCGAAACACTATGCACTATGATTGTATTAGCGACATTGATACTGGTGATGCTGCTTGTGATGGGCTATCGCCAACTAACGGAGGCCTGAGGAGACAAGGGCGGATTGTGATGCGGGAAAATGTAACCGGGCGGTGTCCCTGTTGAGACCGTTATGCCGATAATGTGTAAATTGGGCGGCCATTTTGCCATTGGGCAGCCGTACCATGAGAAAACGATGGACATACAAGGCCGTGGACGCGGCGGTGGTCTCGCATCTTCAAAAGGCATTGGGTGTGAGCGCGGTGCTGGCGCGCATTCTGTACCATCGCGGCATTGCGGATGCCGCATCGGCGGAGGTGTTTTTTCATCCTCGGTTGGACCGGCTGCACGATCCTTTCCTGCTCAAAGATATGGATGTGGCGGTGGCGCGTGTGGAGCGCGCGCTGCGTCAGGGCGAGCGTTTGTTGCTGTATGGCGATTATGACGTGGACGGCGTGACGTCCGTCAGTTTGTTGTGTATGTATCTGCGGCGCCTGGGGGCCGAACCTGATATTTACATTCCGGACCGCTACAAGGAGGGCTACGGGCTTTCGTTGGCCGGTATTGACTATGCGCGGCAAAACAAGGTGGATTTGATCGTGGTGATGGACTGCGGGACAGGTGCCTTTGACGCGGTAGGAGCGGCAGTGGATGCCGGTATTGACATTATCATATTGGATCATCACCGGCCGGAGTCGGCTTTGCCGGCGGCGCATGCGGTGGTCAATCCCAAACGTCCGGATTGCAGCTATCCGTTTAAGGAATTGAGTGCTTGCGGTGTGACCTTCAAGCTGGTGCAGGCGCTGCACCAACGGCGGGGGCAGACGATTGACAGCATCCGGTCGCTGCTGGACTTTGTGGCGGTGAGTATAGCGTGTGATTTTGTGGACATACGCGATGAGAACCGCATTTTGGCACATTTCGGTTTGCAGGAGATCAATCGTCATGCCCGGGTCGGGCTGAAAGCCCTGATCGCCCGTTCCGGTCTTTCCTATCCGCTCACCATCTCGGATATTGTCTTTGGGATCGGGCCGTATCTCAATGCGGCGGGGCGTCTGGCGGATGCCAGGGATGCTGTATCGCTCTTGTTGGCGGGGGAGTGGGCGGTGGCGACGGAGTTTGCCAATCGCCTGCGGCGCCACAACGAGGCGCGGCGGCACTTTGACCGGGCCAATCTGCGGGAGGCTATTGAGATGTGGGAGTCGGATCCGTACCACGACCGCTTGCCCATTATCGTGCTCTTCAAGGCGGACTGGCACAAGGGCGTGCTGGGCATCGTGGCCTCGCGCATGTCGAAGCTCTACCACAAGCCGGCGGTCATCATGTGCATGTCCAATGACCAAATCGTGGGCTCGGCGCGCTCCATGCACGGGGTAGATATCCATGCGCTGTTGGAGGGTACGCGCGCGTATTTGACCTCATTCGGCGGTCACGCGGCGGCGGCGGGTTTTACGCTAGCTCCGGACAATTTGGAGGACTTTGCCCAGCACTTGCTTTCGGAGCCGGTCTGGCAAGGGGCGGACAAAAGGATGCCTGCGTTGGAGATAGAAGCAGAACTGGAACTGGAGGATATCACCCCCGGTCTGATTAAAGAATTGAAGCGGCTGGCGCCGCTCGGGCCGGGCAATCCCAATCCGCTGTTTGCTTGTGAACGGGTGCAGGTGGCAGGGCCGGTTCGCTATACGGCGCGCAACAGTGTGCGGCTGACGGTGGCGAAGGGGAAGTCGCCGGCCTTCCGGGCGGCGGGCTTTCGCCGCGGGGACTTTATCGGGGCCATTGACGGTCCCGAAATCAATATCTGCTACAAGATATTGGAGTCCGAGTGGAACGGGCGGAAGTTTATCCAATTGCAATTGAAAGATGTCATCCCCGTCAGCGATGCGTTGACCAATCCCGTTGAGGGCGAAGATGATGCGGTATAGAAACGCAATTATGGGGGCTTGACTTTGTTGGACAAATAATTTGTCAGGACTTTGTTGTACAAAGAAATTTGTCAGCGTAGAGATGAATATCTAAAAAAGGATCCGGGCTTTTGTACTGAAACTTTGCCGGCTGGCGGGGGCTAAAGCCCCGCTTTTCCTATTGCTTTTCGTTCCCGTCGGCTGAAGCCGACGGCAATGCAATGCAATGCAAGGG
>JALVEF010000311.1 GCA_027031185.1 Saprospiraceae bacterium | reverse complement strand
TGAGTTCCAGTCCCTCAGACAACTCCGAATACCCAAATCCCCTGTTAACTGCTGCCACTTTGTAAATGATGATTTCACTCAGAGTTCTCAATGCCACTTTCTCCGTATAGGTCGTATCTGTAATAAAGTCACCGGATTTCATGATAAAAGTATGTTTTGGGCTATTCGAGCTGTAGACTTTATATCCTATGACAGTCGGATCATGAATGGCATTCCAGCTGATAGTGACTACCCCATTGGTATCAATACTCCCCTTCAATCCTGTAGGGGTTGGAGGAGGTGCTTTGTCTTCAAACATGGCCGCTCTCGGTAATGACTCAGCGGAATTTCCCGCTGTATCTAAGACAGTGACCGTGTAGTAATTGTATGCTCTGGGATTAACTTTGCGATCGATATATACTTTCGTGTCGAAGGAAAGAGGTTTTTCATGAAGAGGCAAATAAGGTCCCTCTAAATCGTGTGATCGACGGACAATATATCCTTTAAAATCAGATTCTCTAAAGCCTTTCTTCCAACTGATCGTCACCGAACTGTCTTCCTTGGCAAGAATAGTAAGACCTGTAATTGCCAATGGAGGAGTAAAATCCTTCCCCATACCCATCATCACTTCGGACGGCTCGCTCTCGATACCAAATGCATCCAACCCTATCAGTCGATAGTAGTAGGGTGTGTAGTTTTGTGGAACCGAATCCCTAAAATAAATGCTACCGGTATTTCCTTTTTCTTCATTTGGTCGTACATCTACATAAGGAGCCTTATTAAGACGCACAAAAGGCCCATTTTTATGTTTAGATTTTTCGACATAATAGGATACGAACTTATGATTATTTAGCTCTCTCAACCAGGATACCATCACGAGATGCTCTTTTGATTGGGTTTCTAAACCAATAGGACGGTATTTATGGTATTCTTCCGAACAATCTACTAACACAAAACCAAAGACCGTTGAATCCGACTTCAGACTGATTTTGTAGATGTAGCTTTTATCGTTTTTGATAGTCTTATCTACCCAACCCAATCCCATAGCAATGGCCGTCTCATGAGACCGGTCTGCGGATACCATCCCTACAAAAAATGCTTTTTTCTCCGATTTTTCTTGATTCAAAAGTTGCTCTACAGGCCCACCGGGTACCTCAGGACGCTTTTCATAAAGGGAAATCCATCCACCTATGCTAATACTATCTTTATCAAAAAGCGTTTCCCATGCTACATCATCCTTTGGCAAAGGCAAAATAGTGCGGGTAAAGGAGGCTTTGTAATCATAGTTCTTATATCCATCAAGATTATCCGGGACTGTCGCTCGTTGGAGTACCCATCCTTCTCTGTTTACTCGTCTCCACATCTCTTTATCCGATGGTCCCCAGCGAAGCAATACTTTGTTGTTTGAGTACCTTCCGATCATGTGAATCAATTTCTTTTCTTCTGTAGGAACCTGCTTTTGACCCTTTAGCACGGATAAAGCCGTCAGACACATTAGAAGCATTAAAACGGTGGTCCCTCTTTGATATTTAAAATTATTAATCATAACAACGTTTATTTTTTACACAAAGATTCAATCATCTTTGTAGTCCATTATCCAATGATAGTTTAAAAAGTGTAAAAAAGTATTAAAACAAATGGAATCGAATCAATAGGTGCCTTTTCAAACAGGCACCTATTGAAACTCACTTTATGGGAGATTACTTTTGTTATCAAATCCCCATTCAAAATGATTCATATGATAACCCTCATAAACATCATCATTTCGGAATAATCGCATGTGGTAATTTGTATGAATTTTTATAGGTTTGAATTTCTTATTATCTTTAATCCATTGTTTAAAAGTGTTGAAACTACACTTATTAGGATGAACCTGCATTGGATCTAACCATTTCTGCCAGAAATCTGGATTGTTTAAAATACTCATTATTGCCATATAATCACTATGTGCAGACTCAACACCCATAACCCATAAATTTACATCTTTCATTTTAGGAGCTTGCGCAATTTTTTTAATTCCCTGGCTTAGCGGATCTTTCAGTATTTTCTTTATCTCTGCTGTAGATATCAAGTCTTCCCCCGCAAATAATATCTTATTATAAAATGAGATATTATCACCATTATTTCCCCAAACAGGTTTGATACACTTTGAATAAAATGAATAAATTTCAGGGTACAAATAATTATTATAATACTTACTACCGGCTTCGTTATCACCATAATAGTTATCCTTAGCTTTATTCTCATAATCTAATTGGAGCCATTCGGCATCAAATTGGATAAAATCCGCTTTATCAAAGCCCTCATAAGCCCGGTATCGTAATAATGCTATAGTAGAGTTTGAATTCGTAACAAGTTTAGTATGTTTACTCCTTTTTAAATGAGAAAATTTCTCATCTACGGTATTGTATTTACTCACTCCAAATACAAACTGGTATTTCATTACATCCTTTTTGGAAATATGCATCTCCTGAATGAGTTTGAATTCTTTTGTCATATTTTTTCTAAAGTCAGCTGTTGCAGCTAATTTCATTCCTCCCCCGGCTTGAGCGTCCTTCCCGCTAGTCTTAGGAGCTCTCTTATAAATCTGACAAACGTATTTGTATCCATTGACTAATTTCGGGTGCTTAAACCTCACTTTCCCGGAGGAATAACCTAAGAATGTGCCGTGGATGACTTTACCGGCTCCCACAGGAATA
>JALVEF010000310.1 GCA_027031185.1 Saprospiraceae bacterium | reverse complement strand
AACTGGTCTACAAGATCAATGTGATCAAAAACAAAGGGGCGGTTTGGCATCTCGATGCCAAAGGCTATGTCGACGGCAAGGTCGTGGCACAGGCTGAACTCAAAGCTATGATTGTGGACAAATAATGCCAACTATTCACCCGACAGCCGTCATCGAAGATGGTGCACAAATCGCTGAGAATGTCACAATAGGTGCCTTCGCCTATATCGGTTCTCAAGTCAAAATCGATGAAGGCACTACGGTAGCACCGCATGCTGTCATCGAAGGTGATACTACCATCGGCAAAAACAATCGCATCTTCTCGCACGCTGCCGTAGGCACGATACCACAAGATCTGAAGTATGATGGTGAGCCGGTGCAGCTGATCATCGGAGACAACAATATTATCCGGGAGTTTACCCTCCTCAACCCCGGTACCAAAGGGGGCGGATCGGTCACCAAGGTAGGCAACAACAACCTGCTGATGGGGTATGTCCACCTCGGACACGATGTGATTTTGGGTGATAACTGCATTCTCGCCAACGGTGCGACCCTTGCGGGACATGTTGAGTTGGGCAACCATGTGGTCATCGGTGGTCTCACACCGGTACATCAGTTTGTCCATATCGGTGACTATGCAATGATCGGCGGTGCTTCGGCACTGGCACAAGATATCCCGCCTTTCTGCCTTGCAGAGGGCAACCGTGCTGTTCTTCGCGGACTCAATCTCACGGGACTGCGACGCAAGATCGACAGAGAAGAGATCAATGCACTCAAAGTCGCCTACCGCGAACTCTTTGAGCAGGGACAACCGCTGCAGGAAGTGGCGCAAAGACTTTTTGAAAAGAGTGACTCTGAAAAAGTTAAAGAGATGTGCAAATTTATCAAAACCTCCAAAAGAGGCATCCCTTTTGCCAGAAAAGAGACACAAAGTTAAATTATTAAGGAAATAGATAGATATGCCAAATAAAGAATGTAGTTTTTGCACTTCACCGGAAACCGAAGATAATCCGCTTATTGCCGGAGATGATGCCTATATCTGTTCGCACTGTGTGGTATCTGCGTACAAAATACTTTTTGGGGATGAGGAGAGTGACGAACATGAAGCTGAGATTGCCGAACTCAAACTCTACACTCCCAAAGAGATCAATGCCATACTTGATGAATATGTTATCGGTCAGGAGAAAGCCAAAAAAACCCTATCGGTCGCTGTCTATAACCACTATAAACGCATACTCAACAAAACTGCCAATAGTGATGATGTAGAACTCTCCAAATCTAATGTATTGCTAATTGGACCTACCGGATCGGGAAAAACACTTTTGGCACAGACCATCGCCAAATTTCTCGGTGTACCTATCGCAATTGCCGATGCGACCAATCTTACCGAAGCAGGTTATGTCGGTGAGGATGTCGAAAATATCCTTACCAAGCTGCTCATGGCAGCTGACGGCGATATAGAGCAAGCCCAGCGTGGCATTGTCTTTATCGATGAGATCGACAAGATCGCGCGAATGGGCGAAAATCGTTCCATCACACGTGATGTCTCCGGAGAAGGCGTACAGCAGGCACTACTCAAGCTGATCGAAGGCTCGGTCGTCAATATTCCTCCAAAGGGCGGCAGAAAACACCCCAACCAAGACTTCATCCAGATTGATACCTCAAATATTCTCTTTGTCTGTGGCGGAGCGTTTGACGGTCTTGATGAGATACTCAAACGCAGACTCGGTGCCAATGTATTGGGCTTTGGGCAGGAAAAACGCTCAAAACGCGATGAGGATAATCTCCTCGAGTATGTCGAGGCGGATGATCTGGTCAGTTACGGGCTGATCCCGGAGCTTATCGGACGCCTGCATGTCCTTACCACCCTCAACCGGATCACCAAAGAGGATATGGTACGCATCTTAACAGAGCCCAAAAATGCACTTGCCAGGCAATACCAAAGGCTCTTTGAACTTGACAATGTCAAACTGACATTTGAGCAGGAGGCTCTGCTTAAAATTGCCGAAAAAGCGATCGAGAGAAAGACAGGGGCAAGAGGACTTCGTACCATTATGGAAGAGACGCTTCTGGATATCATGTACGAATTGCCTGAACTTACAGGATACGAAGTGGTTATCACTCCTGATGTTGTTGAGTCGGACACCAAGCCTCTTTATATTAAAATTAAAGATAAAAAAACCGCATAACCAATGCTTAAAAGGATAAAACATGTTTAAACGATTTTTGGGAATATTCTCCAATGATTTGGCGATCGATTTGGGTACTGCCAATACTCTCGTACTTGTCAAAGGACAGGGTATCAGCATCAATGAACCTTCGGTTGTAGCGATACAGTATGACAAGCATGGTCATGAACGTATTCTAGCTGTAGGACAAGAGGCTAAGGATATGGTAGGAAAAACACCGGGCAATATCAAGGCGATCCGCCCGATGAGAGATGGTGTTATCGCCGACTTTGAAGTGACTGAGATGATGATCCGCTACTTTATCGAAAAGGCTCACAAGCGCAAAGGCTTCTTCTCGCCGCGCATCATCATCTGTGTACCGTACGGTTTGACACAGGTTGAGAGACGTGCTGTCAAGGACTCTGCAGAAAATGCCGGTGCACGCTATGTTTATCTGATAGAAGAGCCTATGGCAGCTGCAATCGGAGCAGGTATTCCCGTCAAAGACCCCAACGGGAACCTTGTGGTTGATATCG
>JALVEF010000309.1 GCA_027031185.1 Saprospiraceae bacterium | reverse complement strand
CATAGCTTAAATCCGGCATAGCATGTAAGTGCGGGGCCGCTATACCGCTACACCATCCCGCACTTATTTGTCCACTGAAGCGGAGCGAAATGGCGCTCATCATGCAAAAAGCGTATGCGGAAAGGGGCAAATCCAAAACCAGTCAAAACAAGTAAGTGCGGGGCCGCTATACCGCTACACCCTTCCTACCCTATCAACGCGAAGCGTTGAGTCCGTTTATCTTTTACCTTTGACCTTGGACCATCAACCCGTTAGTGCGGGACCGCTACCTCGTACTTTGAAGCTTTAATAGTGCTGCACCAAAACGGGAATGGCGATGCGCTGCTTGCGGGCTTGTATTTTAAGGATGTATATTCCGGTGGTCAGCGTTTCCGTGTTCACATTGTAGGAATAGTGCCCGGGAATTTGATTGGACTTGGGCACGACATTTTTGATGTGGTGGCCGACAATATCATAGAGGTCGGCGCTGACCGGTGCATCGTCAAACAAATTGTAGCTCAGTTCAAATGCAACGTCTGCCGGGTTGGGAAACAGGATTGGGCGGATTTCAAAGGCCAGTTTTACCTGGCCGATGGGCCGGAAGAAGCGGGGCGTGCCGGTCAAGGTAATGACGTTGCCGGGTATGGAATCGGCCTGGCCGGTGACGCTGTAATTCCAGTCGTATTGTACCAGGACGTTGTGGGGATCTTCGCCGGTTAGTGTGAGTGTTTTTTGCGCTTGTTCGTTTCTGTCCTGGTGTGTTTTGGCCCAGAGGGCGTACAGTCGTTTGCCCAGCTGGTTTTTGAGTACGATGCCATCTGCGTCCGGGGGCAGATTTAATGCGGCGGTGGCATCTGCATCGAAGATGTAGCCTTTGGTGAGTTGTGTGGTGGTTTTAAAGGCGATGCCCTGCTCGGTCAGTTGGACGGGTTGAGAGGGGGAGGCCCCGAGTTTTTGGTAAAGCCCCATGTAGCTGAACTCACCGGAGAAATAGCTGCCTTCTTCGGCGATGGTGAAGAAGTGGACGGCGTGGATGTCGTGGGCCATGGACTTGAGCAAGACCTTCATGGTGTAGTTGCGCTGTGCTTCATCGGATCCGATATACTCGCCAAAGCTCTTGCGCGGGATGTTGGTTTCGGTGACGATAAAGTGTTTTTTGGGGAAGAGCGTGCCGGTAAAGTGATGATTTTCGAGTACTTGGCGGAAGTCGTGATAATTTTTCAGGTAGCCGTTGTCCACGGCCTTGTCGGAATGGCGGCTATACACAAAGCCCCCGATGGCATCGGACCATTGTCTCATGGAATTGTCAATGTGCGGGTAAGTGTGGAAGCTCAGCACGTCAAAATAGGCGCCCCCTTTGAGCGGATATTCGGGAGACGACTTTCCCTGATCGGGATTATCGGTATTGCGCAGGATGGCATCCAGGAAGGAGGGATAACCGATGCCTCCGGTGGCGATGAAGTCATCTGGTTGCGCAGTTTTGATGACTTCGTAGGCGATTCGGAGCATGCGGATATAGTATTGTATGGGCGCCTTGATGGCCAATTCACAAGGTTCGGGGTCACGGTTCCACCAGCTGTCGTCCTTGTCCGGGCCGAGATAGGCGGCTGGCGAACCGGTCAGGTCGGGCTCGTTGGTGATTTCCCAGATGTCGATGTAGTCGCCGTAGGTCTCAGCGATTTTCCACAGGTACAATGCATAATAATTGGTGTCGTTGACCGGTGTGCCGTTGGCGCCGTCGTCCCAGATGGGTGCATACATGTTTTTGAACATCTCCGTTTTGGATCCGGGACAGAACTGCGTAGGCTCGCGATGTGCGTCATCGGGATAGCCAACGAAGGCCACGATGGGCTTCATGCCGATATTGCGGTAGTACGCGAAGGCATTTTTGCGGATGTCGTAACCCCACTGCTCCAAAAAGTGCATCGGCAGGGCAGGACGGACAGTGGTGCCGCCGACACCGTCCAAACCCAGTTGGGCATCACCGGTGATCAGGGCGGCCAGGTTTTCATCCGACCAGCCGGGATAGACTCCGAGATTGGCACCGGCTGCAAAGGGGAAGTTGTAGGTAGTGGTATGCGTGTTGGCCGTATAGGGTACTTGGGCAAATGGATAGGTAAATGGGGTAAAGAAAAAGCAAATGAGCGCCAGGGCGCGGGTGTAGTGATTCATGAGTGTACGATTTAGTCGGTTTTAGTATTTCTTTTGGATGGGGACGCCGGCAGCAGATGGTGGCAAAGATGCGACCAATTGTGTTCATTGTCAACATGAACGCGCTGCAATACATAATATACGCAAGTCTTGGATATGTAAACTCATGAGACGGCAAGCAAAGGCTTATCCTTTGAAAAAAAGAATAAACCTATTTGCCTGTAATCAAAAGAGTAATGAAGAAACTTGGGGTCATCACAAGGAGCCATGTGAAAATAGGGGCGCTGACTCCCTTCAATCAGCAACCCCTAACTCACATTGTTGGAGGGCACTACATCTTTTGTTTCTTTCAATGTCCTGCGACATTCGCCTATAGTACGTATTCGGGAAAAATCTCCCTACCGCTTCCGCAAGAAAGTTAAAGTTGTTTGTAACTGTTTAGGTACCCGCTGTTTTTGCGCTAAAATGGCCTTTTTGCCCCTGTTTTTGCAAAAATTTTCTCACGTAGCGCTGCTACGCATCGAAAATTTTCGCTTCAACAGGAACAAAAATGCCTA
>JALVEF010000308.1 GCA_027031185.1 Saprospiraceae bacterium | reverse complement strand
TTGACGAAGAGATTGGGCAAATTTGCCGCAAATAAACTCGTAAACCGGTTTGATCTGTACATACTGGCTTCAACAGGAACAAAAATGCCTATTTTATCCCTAAAAACAGGAGCACCTAAACAGTTACAATAGAACGCACGACAAGGCGCTTAGTCGAGCCGCCAAATATGTGTATAAAAAAGAGGGAACCTTTCGGTTCCCTCCTCAACTCTTCATTAAGTAGCGCAAAGATACGCGTTTTGTTACACAAATGCAACAAAGATCAACGGCAAAGCCCCAAAAGACAAAAACGGATGCGCATCTCGCACTTAGATAGCAGCGGGTCCGGTCTGATCCGGTAAGGCGAGCAAAGGTAGAAGCATGCGGAATGAAACTTTCAGTCCGCGTGCATCATTTACCGCTGCCCCCGAAGTGTCAATTGTAATGAATGATCTGGTTGTGCGCGTGGTAGTAGATAAAGGCCCACAGGATGATGAAGACGAGAAAAAAGGCCATAATCCCCAAAACGACTAGGGCCTTACGGGTGGGGTGATCAATATGGTCGCTCATGTCGGTAATTTTTGCGGGAGCAAAAAAACATCAAAAAAACGGAATATCCAAGTTTCGGGGCGATGACTTATTGCACCAACCGGGTTTGGAAGGCGATTTTGACCAGTGCGGCTGTAGAACTCACGCCAAGCTTACGCATCAGATTCTTCTTGTGCACGCTGACGGTTTGTTCACTGATAAACAACTGCTCGGCGATTTGCTTGTTGGTGTAGGCCTGGCCGACCAGGGTCAAAATCTCCACTTCTCTTTTGGTCAGATTGTTCTTTTGGATGAATCTGTCATCCATTTCAAAGGGCGAAAGTGTACGACCGTTGGCGCCGTGCATATTAGGCAAATGAACCCCTTGACCAAAAAACACCTCTCCCAGCATGACCTGGCGGATCCCTTCTTCTAACTCTTCTTTGCCGCCATTTTTTAGCATATAGCCGTCCACGCCGCTATCGAAGGCCTTCTTCACGTATTTGGAGTCGGGATAGCTGGTGACCACCAATATCTTTATCTCGGGAAACGTACTGCGAATCCGGCTGATAAGCTCCAGCCCGCTTTCGTTCACCAAATTCAGATCCAACAGCACCAGCGCCGGACGCACTCTGTACAGAATGGAAAATAACTCTTTGCTGTTGGCGGCAACGGAGACGGAGGCGACCTCTTCAATACTATTGAGTACCGACTTCATCCCCTCCACGAATAGTTGATGGTCATCCACCAGAACAACTGAAAACTTGTCCATACTGAGTTTTTTGGTTTTTTAAAGGCATCATGGGGGATTGTGTAGTGACCGTCTCTCAGATAGCATGCCTACGTTTTGTCTCTGATAGAAGAGCAAAAGTAATGGGTTTGGAACAAAAATACCACTATTGGGTTAGATTTCAGCTATTTTTTCATACGCTACTTGCCATTGGCTTACCAATAGATCGTCCGGACAATTGCCGGAATGAAAAACCACACCGGCGGGCACCGCCGGTAAACACTCTATCAACGAACTTGCTCCAATAGAAGGGCCTAAAATCTGACATGATAGAGCCGGATACATCATCCCAAAACCGAAGAAGCGGGAATATCGTTATCAACAATATGCCGGCACACAAAATAGGATTATGGACGTTCCGGGCAGCGGTCCTTGTCTTCCGTTACCTGCCTTACCGGCTGCTGTACACGAAGGCCCGTGTATGGGCCTGGCTGCTCCGCTCCGTGATACGGTATCGCCGCAAGGTCGTTGACAAAAATCTGGCCATTGCCTTTCCCGGCCAATCTGCGCACGGACGTGCGCAGATTGGCCGGGCCTTTTATGACAACCTGGCCGACAATATAGTGGAGACTCTGAAAAGCTATTCCGCAACGGCTACACAAATACGGGAGCAGATGGTCTTCACCAATCCCCACTTCCTGACGCAATACATCGAAAAAGGCCAAAGTGTCCTGGTTGTCGGCGGCCATTTTTACACTTGGGAGCTGGGTGTTCAAGCCATCGGCCTGTATGTCTCCCACCCCGTCACGGGTATTTACAAGCCGCTTTCCAATCCACTGGTAGAGAAGGAGCTGTGTACGCTGCGTGCCCGTTTTGGCATCTCCCTGGTCAGCATGAGACAAGCGCTGCGCACCATTATCAGGCACCGCGACCGGCCGGCCGTTTATGTGCTCATATCCGACCAAAGTCCGCCGCTCGTGCATAAGGCACACTGGGTGCCCTTTTTCGGCAGGTTTACCGGATTTCTGCCCGGGACAGATGAAATTGCCAGGCGCTTTGGCTATCCGGTGGTTTACTATTCCATCCGCAAGACGAAACGCGGATCTTATGAGCTGACTTTCTCGGAACTGTGCGCACAACCCGAATCCCAACCACCGGGCGCCATCACGGCGCGATTTGCCAAACGGCTCCAACGCGACATCGAAGCGCATCCCGACGGCTGGCTCTGGTCACACGATCGCTGGAAGCGCCGTATGCCTAAAAATGCGTGGATATGGCAAGATGGTGCGCTCGTCCGCCAAAATGATAATTCGCAAAGCCGTAATCAAACCGGAAGCGCTTGAGCCGGATCCCAAAGCCCAACGTAAATCCCGACCAACTCCGCAAGTTTTCCACGTGCAGGTCACGGTTTAGCAGATGATTGTACCCGAGCCGCAAGCGCAACTGCTCATAC
>JALVEF010000307.1 GCA_027031185.1 Saprospiraceae bacterium | reverse complement strand
CATTAATAAATGAGGGATCCGATTTGAAAGTTGCAATACTTAATCCAAGACTAACAACATCTAGTGCAGTTTCGGCAGCACGCCCATCCGGATCCACAAACTTATAAGGATTATTATTTGCATAGGCATACCGATTAAAACTATGAATATTATCTTCCTTGTACCCAACAGGATCAATCCCCGTAAACCGTCCTATCGCCGGGTCATACCAACGCGCCCCATAATACGAAAGGCCAAAGCTATTGAAATTCGCCTTGCCGGTGTACCAAAGATTGTTCCCCGCACTGCCATCTTCAACAATCCGATCACCATAGGGCTGGTAATCTTCCCGCCACACTGCGGCACCCGTTGCATCTGATCCTGCAATTGCTGAACCCAGCGCATCAAAATGAATATAGGTGACACGTTCTGCCGCAAAGGCAGATGTTGCGGTTATTAGGGCAAGCAGCATAAATATTGCCGAAAATAGCGTTGATTTTAGCTCTCTTATCATGTCTTTTTCCTGTGTCATCCTTTTATCTCCCGTTGTTCTTGTTATAACTTTCACTAGTTCAACAAGAGATTAGTGATAATTGACATGAGTGCCGCCCGGGTACTCACAATGGTTTCAGCCATGCTGTTCTCTCCTGTACGGTAGCCATAACAGGTTGTGCCATTACAGGCACGCACACGGTAATAGAAAGTACCATCGGCTTGTTTATTCAACACATAGGACCGATTGGTGCCGCTGTAGACAAGTTGCGCATCACTAAAGTTGGCATTGCTTGCCTCGTAGAGTTCATAGCGCGTAATGGTAATTCCTACCGTTCCCCAGTCAACCGTATAACTCCCACTATAATCTGCACTAGGCACGTTAATGTAGCTGGGTCTATCTGTGGGGATACTGACTGTCACAAAACCAGAAGATGAATAACCACTACAAGCCTGACCATTACATGCTCTGACCTGATAGATATAACTCCCGTTGCTCTTACCACTAATAGCTACACTTGTGTTGGATGTGGTTTGTGAAGTAGGTTTTGGAAAATCCTTCGCTATATCTTCAAACAACTCGTAGTGAGTAATTTGACCAGCCGCCGCTCCCCATGAAATCGCATATCGCCCATCATCATCGGCATTCGGCCAATACATCGCGCCCGGTGCGCCCGGTGCTATGCGTACTACAACCCCATTACTCGCTGTGGTGTAGTCACTGCACAAAATACTACTGCAAGCACGAACTCGATAATAATACGTTGCATTTGCCGTGGCCTTTCCGGTTAAACTTGTTGAAAAGCCGAGACCCTGGAATACCATTGTTTGCCCTGCAAAGGTGGGATCGGTCGATTCATACACTTCATAACGAACCACTTCCCCTGTTGCAGAACCCCAGCTGATGCTGTAGGTACCAGAATAATTTTCGGTTGGTACTGTGACACTTGCAGGTGATGTAGGCGGCTGGAGGTCCACAAGCACACCCGTCGTATCTACGGCGAAATCACCGCACCCGAACAGTGAGCATCCACGCACACGGTAGTAATAGGTTCCGTTTGCCTTTCCACTAACACTTGCGGTATTTACAAGTCCTTGAGCCACTATCGTTGCGTCACCAAATGTGGCAGATGTTGCTTCATAGAGTTGATAGTATGTTGGTCCTCCCGTGGAATTTCCCCAGGAAATATTATAGGCACCATCTTGGTCGCTAGCCGGTACGGTTATTCCTGCTGGAATGCCAATTGGAATATTCACTTCAAGAACATTTGAGCCCTGACGATAGGCGCTGCAATTCGTTTTGTAGCACGCCCGAACTCGGTAGTAATAACGATTGCTGGCCCTATTACTAAGTGTTGTCGTTAAAGAGGGCGTTGAAGCGACCAGTGTCTGACTTGAAAATAGGCTATCGGTAGACTCATAAAGCTCGTAATGCGTTACTTCACCTGCCGCACTTCCCCATGAGATGACAAACGAACCATCTGTATCAAGACTAGGAACAGTGATACTTGAAGGTATACCAGAAGGAAGTTCGACAGACACACTATTCGCACCTGTTGAATATAATCCGCATTGCGTACTCACACATGCCCGCACCCAATAGTAGTAATTTCCATTGGATTTCCCGTTCAACGCAGCAGTGAGATTTAATCCCTGGTATATCAATGTGGCCGAACTGACGTCAGGCGATGTTGACTCGTACAATTCATAGCGTGTTATCGATGAGTCTGTAGCTGTCCATGTAACCGTATAACTACCATCATAATCGATAGAAGGTACGTTCAGATTTGGTGGAACAACTGCTAAGTTTTCAGCAACGGCAACCAACTTGCCACTTAAATAGGCATATTCTTTAAGCCATTGACCATTAGCCAGATACTCTCCGTACAAATCACCATTCTTGGCATATAAAAGGTGTGTTGTTTGCCCGTCCTTGGTTTTTGTGACCATCATCTGACTTCCGTCATACTGGAAGTCTGCATTTGCGAAACCACGCACCTGGGTTAAATTAGAAGCTTCATCATAGGTGAACGTATTAACACCATTACTTTTGATGTTGCCGTAGACATCATAGGAAAGAGAATAATTTAAACCACCTGATGTTGAGGTTAATTTATTATTCGAGGCACTGTTATTGTATGTGATATTGCGACCACCGATATTCATGGTTCGAATATTTCCACCAGCATCATAACTGATTGAGCCAGACCCCCATATTCCACT